>CAMARK010000020.1 GCA_945860205.1 Reyranella massiliensis 521
CGAGCCCTGGGCGTGCACATTGGCCCGCAGCCAGGACAGCAAGGGGACAAAATCGCCCTTTCCGATGGAATCCAGCAGGCCCGGGACGGCCTGGCGCGCGGCGGCGAAAAGCTGGGCCGCCGCCAGGGCGCCCAACGTGTAGGTCGGGAAATAACCCCATCCCCCATCCGGCCAATGGATGTCCTGCAGGCAGCCCAGCGCATCGTCGGGCGGCACGACTCCCAGCAATTCGCGCATGCCGTCGTTCCAGGCGCCCGGCAGGTCGGCCAGCGCCAGGTCGCCCGCCAGCATCGCGCGCTCGAGCCGGTAGCGCAGCATGACGTGCAGCGGATAGGTGACCTCGTCGGCATCGACGCGGATGAAGCCCGGCGCCACACGTGTGTAGAGCCGGTGGATATTGTCTTCGGTCCAGTCAGGACCTTGCTTGCCGAAGGCAGCGCGCATGCGAGGTGCTGCGAAGTCGATGAAGCTGCGGTCGCGGCAGGCCTGCATCTCCATCAGCAGCGACTGGCTCTCGTGCAGCACCATGCCGCGGGCGTTGCCGACGGGCTGGCGTCGCCACTCGCGCGGCAGGCCGGCCTCGTAGAGCCCGTGGCCGGTCTCGTGCAGCACACCCATCAGCGAATGGGCGAAGTCGGCCTCGTCGTAACGCGTGGTGATGCGCACATCGTCGGCGGTGCCGCCGGTGAAAGGATGGGCCGAAACGTCGAGCCGGCCATGGTGAAAGTCGAAGCCGATGATCCGGATCAGCTCTTCGCCCAGCTTTCGCTGAGCCTCGACCGGGAACGGCCCGTCGAGTGCGAGCGGCGCGGGCTCGCTCTTCTGGTGTTCAAGCACGCGGCCGAGCAGGCCCGGCAGGAAGGCGCGCAGCTCGTCGAACAGCGTATCGATGCGGGCGGCCCGTCCGCCCGGCTCGAACTCGTCAAGCAGCGCGTCGTAGAGCGTGGTGCCCAGCGCCGCTGCTTTCGCCTCGCCGACGCGGCGCATCAGGGTCAGCACCTCCTGCAGGGTCGGCAGCAGGGACTTGAAGTCCGCGTTCTTCCGGGCCTCGCGCCAGACATGCTCGCAGGCCGAGGTGGCGCGGGTGCGGGCCTCGACGAGATCGCCCGGCAAGGCGTTCTCGTGCACCCAGGACCGACGCATCTCGCGCAGGTTGGCCGCCTGCCAGCGACTGAGCGATGCCCTGTTCTCCTCCGCCCGCGCCAGCAGCTCGGGCATATCGGGCGCCGTGATCATCTCGTGCGCGACGACGTTCAGCGTCGCGAGCTGGTCGGCACGGTCCTCGCTGGCGCCGTCTGGCATCATGGTCGAGCGGTCCCAGCCCAGGATCGCGCTGGCGCGGTTGACGGCGCTCAGCCGCGCGAATCGCCGCTCCAGATCGACATAGGGATCGTTCACTATCATGGCTTCCGCTTAGTCCGGCCGGCGACATCGAGCCGGCCGTTCTCCCAGTGATAGGCGAGATAGACGCCGGCCAGCGCCAGCGCGATCAGGAACCAAGTGATGGCGTACTGCATGTGGTCGTTGGGAATGTCGAGGCGCGTCTGGCCGCCGATCGGCACGCCCCCGGGATTGGGCGCGGCATCGGCATCGAGGAAGAAGGCATCGAGCTTGGGATCGCGCGGCGCGCCGGCGAGCTGGCGCATCAGGGGGACGTCGACGTGGAACCAGACGTTCTTGTCCGGCACGCTGTCCGGCACGAACCGGCCCCTGATCTGCGAACGGCGGACGATGCCGGTGAGCTCGACGCGGCCGGCAACCTGGCCTTCAGCCCGTTTCGACGGTTCCTTTTTCTCCGACGGGATCCAGCCGCGATCGAACAGCACGACCCGGCCGTCGTCGGTCTTGAGCGGCGTCACGACCTGGAGGCCGACCTTGTTCTTGAGGCTGCGGGCGGCGAGATGGAATTCCTTGCCATGCTCGAAGGTGCCGGTGACCTTCACGCGCCCGTATTCATGGCGCAGCGGGTCGCCTTTGAGCAGCTCGTCGAGCGAGAGCGGCGCCGCCGCCTGGTTCGTGGCCATGCGATCCAGGATGTCGCGCTTCCATTCGCGGCGTTCGAGCTGCCAGACGCCCAGCGTCAGCGAGAGCACGAGGATCGGCAGTGAAATGAGCGTTGGCCACAGGGCCGGTCTCAACCTGATCATCTCGTCGAGGCTCCCAAAAAGGCGAACCGCCGGGGAGCGCCCGGCGGTTCCAAGGATAGTCCGATTGGTGCGATCAGTGCAGCGCGATCGGCGCTTTGCCGGCGCCCCACCAGTAGATGCAGAAGAACAGGAACAGCCACACCACGTCGACGAAGTGCCAGTACCAGGCTGCCGCCTCGAAGCCGAAATGCTGCTTGGGCTTGAACTGGCCCGCCTGGGCGCGGAACAGGCAGACGAGCAGGAAGGTCGTGCCGACGAAGACATGGAAGCCGTGGAAGCCGGTCGCCATGAAGAAGGTCGACGAATAGATGTTCTCCGTGAAAGTGAACGGGGCGTGCGCGTATTCGTAGAGCTGGATGCCCGTGAAGCAGACGCCCAGCACGACCGTGAGGATCAGGCCGCGCACGGCATCGCGATTGTTGCCCTCGACGATGGCATGGTGCGCCCACGTCACCGTGGTGCCCGAGAGCAGCAGGATCAGGGTGTTCATCAGCGGCAGGTCGAACGGCGCGATGATGCTGATGCCCTTGGGCGGCCAGACGCCGCCGGTGGCCTCGGCCCGCACCGGCATCTCGGGCGAGTTGGGATAGAGCGAGGCGTCGAAGAAGGCCCAGAAGAAGGCGGCAAAGAACAGCACTTCCGAGGCGATGAACAGGATCATGCCGTAGCGCAGGCCGAGCTGGACCACGGGAGTATGGTACGTCCGTGATTCGACGATGACGTCGCGCCACCACCACCACATCACGGCGAAGATGATGGCAAAGCCCGGCGCCACGATCCACCAGCCGACCGACTTGGCGACGCCTTCGATGCCCGTGCCGAACATGCCGGGATGCATGCCGAGAGCGGCGCCCAGCGCAAGCAACAGGGCACCGATCGCACCAAGCGCCGGCCAGGGGCTCGGATCGACGAGGTGATACGGATGCTTCGGTGTGCCGTCGGCCATATTCATCCACCCTTTCCAGTTCCGTTGGCGGGGATACCGCCGAGCAATATCTTCGCCCGCTCCGTCTTCGCCTCGAAGAATGTGTAGGAGAGCGTGACGGTGCGGACGTTGTCGTAGCGCCGATCCTTGTCCATCTCGGGATCGACGAAAAACACGACGGGCATGTCGATCGACTGCCCGGGCAACAGCAACTGCTCGGTGAAGCAGAAGCATTGCAGCTTGTTGAACCACGGACCCGCCGGCTCCGGCGTGACGTTGTACACCGAGGTGCCGACGATCGGCCGCTGCGAGACGTTGGTCACGCGATAGTGGACCAGCCGTTCCTCGCCGAGGCGGACCTTGACCTCGCGCTCGAGCGGCTCGAACCGCCAGGGCAGGTTGGGATCGACGTTGGAATCGAAGCGCACGGAAACGGTCCGGGACAGCAACGGCCGGTCGCCCTGCTGGGCCACGATCGGCGTCCCGCCAAAACCGGTCGTCCGGCAAAACAGGTCGTAGAGCGGCACCGAGGCATAGGCGAGGCCGACCATGCCGACGGCTACGGCCGCAAGCCGGCCGGCAAGCCGCATGTTCTTGCGGCCCGAGTCCGCGCTCACGCCTTGTCTCCCATCCGCACGATGGTGAGAATGAAGAACGCCACGACCATCACCAGCAGGAAGCCGGCCACAACCAGATTCTTGCCCCGCTGGCGGCGGTGCAGGTCGGTGTCGCCGGGGCGGCGGTCTTCGACCATGGCCTCGCTCATCCGACGATGATCCGCTCGAGCAGCCGATCAATTGGCAGCGCCGCGAACAGGACCGCAAGATAGAGCAGCGAGAAGCGGAACATCCGGCGCGCCGGACCGAACGCCGTCTCGTCGTCGGCGGTGCGCCACACCGCGGCGGCATGGCCGATGAACGCGACGGACAAGGTCAGCGCAACGGCGCCATAAATCCAGCCGACGGCACCCAGCAGGGTCGGCGCCAGTGCCACCGGCGTCAGGATCAGGGTGTAGAGCAGCATCTGCCGCTTGGTCTCGCGCGGACCCGCGACCACCGGCAGCATCGGCACGCCGGCGCGGCGGTAGTCTTCGCTGCGATAAAGCGCCAGCGCCCAGAAATGCGGCGGCGTCCACAGGAAGATCAGCAGGAAGAGGGCGGCACCCACGGCCGAAACGTCGCCGGTCGCCGCGGCCCAGCCGATCACCGGCGGGAAGGCGCCGGCGGCGCCGCCAATCACGATGTTCTGCGGCGTGCGGCGCTTCAGCCAGATCGTGTAGACGAAGACGTAGAACAGGATGGCCGCCGTCAGGAGCGCCGCGGCGACCAGATTGGTGGCCACCGCCATCAGCAGGACGGAGAAGATCGACAGCAGGACGCCGAGGCCCAGCGCGTCGTCGGGAGCCACCCGCCCCGCCGGCAGCGGGCGGTTGCGCGTGCGCGCCATCAGCGCATCGAGATCGCGCTCGTACCACATGTTTATGGCGCCGGCGGCGCCAGAGCCCAGCGCGATCGCCAGCACCGCGAGTGCTGCCGTGAAAGGATGGATATGGGTCGGCGCGATCAGCACGCCGACCAGGCCGGTGAATACGACCAGCGACATCACGCGCGGCTTCAGCAGGTCGACATAGTCGCGCACGCGCGCCGGCGTGGCGGCGCTGTCGATGCTGCCCGTGAAAGTGTGTGCAGTGTCGCTCATGTGCTTTTCAAGGCGAAGGCGCCTTTTTGGGGCGCCTCCGCTCCGGTCCTAGTGATGTGCCGTCGGAGAGATGTGCGGCAGTTCCTCGAAGGTGTGGAACGGCGGCGGCGAATCCACCGTCCATTCCAGCGTCGTGGCGCCCTCGCCCCAGTAGTTCGCGCCGACCTTGCGACCGTACATCATCCCGGCGAACACCACGAAGACCAGCCAGAAGATCGTCGCGCCGAAGGAAAGGAACGCGCCGATCGATGAGACGTAAT
This sequence comes from Reyranella massiliensis 521, assembly GCA_945860205.1. GTDB lineage: Bacteria > Pseudomonadota > Alphaproteobacteria > Reyranellales > Reyranellaceae > Reyranella > Reyranella massiliensis_B. The sequence continues at coordinate 5,031 of CAMARK010000020.1, forward strand.
TCCAATGCGACATCGCATCGGGATAGTCGACGTAGTGGCGCGGCATGCCGGCGAGGCCTGAGAAGTGCATCGGGAAGAACGTCAGGTTCACGCCGATGAAGGTGACCCAGAAATGCACCTGGGCGGCCCACTCCGGATACTGCCGGCCCGTCATCTTGCCGAACCAGTAGTAAAAGCCCGCGAACAGGCCGAACACCGCGCCGAGCGACAGCACGTAATGGAAGTGCGCGACCACGTAGTAGGTGTTGTGCAGCGCGTAGTCGACGCCGGCATTGGCCAGCACGACGCCGGTGACGCCGCCGACCGTGAACAGAAAGATGAAGCCGATCGCCCACAGCATCGGCACTTCGAGCCTGATCGAACCGCCCCACATGGTGGCGATCCACGAGAAGATCTTCACGCCGGTCGGCACCGCGATCACCATCGTGGCGGCCACGAAGTAGGCGCGCGTGTCGATGTCCATGCCGACCGTGTACATGTGGTGCGCCCACACGACGAAGCCGACGACGCCGATCGCCACCATCGCGTAGGCCATGCCGAGGTAGCCGAAGATCGGCTTCTTCGAGAAGGTCGAGATGATGTGGCTGACGATGCCGAAGGCCGGCAGGATCATGATGTAGACCTCGGGGTGTCCGAAGAACCAGAAGAGGTGCAGGAACAGCGTCGGGTCGCCACCGCCGGCCGGGTCGAAGAAGTGGGTGCCGAAGTTGCGGTCGGTCAGCAGCATGGTGATGGCGCCGGCCAGAACCGGCAGGGCCAGCAGCAGCAGGAACGCCGTCACCAGGATCGACCAGGCGAACAGCGGCATGCGGTGGAGCGTCATGCCCGGGGCGCGCATGTTCAGGATCGTGGTGATGAAGTTGATGGCGCCCAGGATCGAGGACGCGCCCGCGATATGCAGCGAGAAGATGGCGAGGTCCATGCCCGCCCCCTGCTGGGTGGACAGCGGCACGTAGATCGTCCAGCCGGTGCCGACACCGCCGCCGATCAGGGCGGAGAGCAGCAGCAGGATGAAGGCCGGCGGCAGCAGCCAGAAGCTGATGTTGTTCATGCGCGGGAACGCCATATCGGGCGCCCCGATCATCAACGGCACGAACCAGTTGCCGAAGCCGCCGATCAGGCCGGGCATCACGACGAAGAACACCATGATCAGGCCGTGGGCCGTGACGATCGTATTCCAGAAATGACCGTCCGGCGTGCCGTCGGCGCCCTTGAAGAACTGCACCCCGGGCGACATCAGCTCGAGCCGCATGTAGACCGAGAAGGACGCGCCGATCAGGGCGTCGAGGATCGAAAACACCAGGTACATCGTGCCGATGTCCTTGTGATTCGTGCTGTAGACGTAACGCCGCCAACCGGTCGGGGTGTGGTGGTCGTCGTGCCCGTGCTGATGAGGGCTATGATCGTGAGCGGCGCCGTGCGCGGTGGCCATTATCGAGTCTCCTGCGGAGAGCGCTTAGCGGGTGGCGGGAGGGGTGGCAGAAGCGACGTCGGTGGTGGGCAGTAGCCCGGCCGACTTCTTCTTCTGCTCGACCCACTTGTCGAATTCGGGCTTGGCAAGCGCGCGCACCGCGATCGGCATGTACGTATGGCCGTTGCCGCAGATCTGCGAGCACTGGCCGAAGTAGTAGCCTTCCTTGGTGACGTTGATCCAACCTTCGTTGAGGCGGCCGGGGATCACGGTCTTCTTGATGCCGAAGCCCGGGACGGTCCAGCCGTGCATGCTGTCGGCGGCGGTGCCGATGATGCGGATCGTGGTGCCGATGGGCACGACCATCTCCTCATCCACCGCCAGCAGGCGGGGCTGGTTCGGCTTCAGCTTGACGCGGTCGGCCTCGCTCAGGATGCGGCTCTCGACCGTGAAGTTGCCCTGGTCGGGATAGGCATACGACCAGTACCACTGGTGACCGGTGACCTTGATTGTCATCGCGGCGTCCACCGCCTTGTCGCCGTAGTACAGCAGCCGGAACGACGGGATCGCGATGACCACGAGGATCAGGATCGGGATGATCGTCCAGGCGATCTCGAGGAACGTGTTGTGGGTGGTGGCGGTCGCTGTCGGGTTGCGCGACGCATGGAAACGCCACATCGCGTAAAGCAGGAGAAACAGCACGAATACGGAGATCACCGTGATGATCACCAGCAGAATGTCGTGCAGCTGCTCGACCTTCACCATCAACGGCGTGTAGGGCGCCGGAAAATCCATCTGCCATTCGTGCGGGATGCCGACGACCGGCTGCGCGCTGGCGCTGCTCGCGACGCCGAGGCCCGCAATCGCCGACAGAACTCCCCAAATGCCCAATACGCGCTTGCCGATCATGCATCCGTCCCCTTGTGCGGCACCGAATTCCCTCAGGATTTCGAACCGCAAAATCCCCCGCATTTCACAGCGGTTAGTACCAGATATAGCTCTGGCAGGTAACGGGTTTTCACCCCCACTCGGTATGTGGCGGCCGGTCGCAGTCGCTATCGCAGGGCGGCCGAAAGCGCCTCGCCATAGCCCGCATCCTGCACGCGGGCGGCGAAGGACGGCTTGGCCGTCCCGCGTTGAAACCGGCCGTTCTCGTAGCCAAAAAGCCGTCCACCTGCGGAGTCCGTCACCGAAACGACGTGGAACAGGCCATCGCGCGCCCGTCCGAGGCGGACGACGAGATCGACCCGGCCCTGCAACGCCGCCGCCATTGCCTCCGGGATGGCGACGACGCTCGCCCGTTCGCCAAGCGACAGAGCGGACCCCAGCGCCGGCAGGTCCGGCGCCTGCGCCGAATCGACGAGGAGCACGTCCGGGCGTAGCCGCGCGCTGGCCGCCAGCAGTGCGGAGAAGGACGCCCCGCCCGCCGCATCGGACGGAACCGCAAGCTCGACCTTCGACGGCAAGGGCCAGCGGAACGCGCGATGTCGCGCCACGGTGACGATCCGCGCCGCCGTCCCGACGTCGCGGGCGATCGCGGCCAGCAGCGCCGTCTTGCCCGATCCCTCCGGTCCCGCGATCAGCACATTCAGACGGCAACGCGCCGCAATCCTCAAGAGGTCGGCGATCGGGCGGTCGAGCATCTCCGAAGCGATCAGACGCTCGAAGGTCGCGGCTCCCGGGTCGCCGCGGCGCAGCACCAGCACCGGCCCCGACGGCGCCGCCGGCGGCCCGACCAGCGTGCCTTCGCTGCCGTCGCGCAGACGAAAATCGGCGATGCCCGACGGGGCCGCGCGCGCGAGACGTGAAACGACGTCGAGCAGATGCGCGCGATCGCGAAACCGCTCCAGCGCCGGCTCGAGCACGCCCTTGCGCTCGACGAAGACGGCATCGGGTCCATTGACGAGGACCGCCTGGATGGAGCGGTCGGCCCACAGCCTGTCGATCAGTCCGAGGCCGCAGATCTCGCTCAGCGCCAGCAGCGCCAGCCGTTCACGCCCCTCGGCGGGGAGGTCAGCCAGGACCGCGTCGATGGCCTCGCGCGCGGTCGCGCGATCTGCACCAGTCTTGAGGCGCGCGCGCACCCGCGCCACGACCGTCGCCAGCAGCCCGTCGAACGAGACCAGCGGCGAAGGTGGCGCCTGGAAAACCGAGTCGGGCACGCGAGGTGCCGGCGCCGCGGGTTCGTCGCCGGTCCATGGTTTGGCGTTCGGCACAGGTTCGGCCGTGAAGACGACCAATGCAGGTTCGGGGAGTGCCGGCTCGGGCGCCTGCCGTTGCAGGACGAGCACCTCGGCCACCAGCCGGCGCAGTTCGAAGCTGGTCAGCGTGACGCCGCGCGTGCGGAAGGAGTTGTGCACGAGTTCGCCGATCGCATAGGCGATCTCCGGCGGCGAGCGGCTCTTGTCGAGCAACGCGCGGACCGCGCCGTCCATGCCGCCGCAGAAGGCCTGCCAGGTTTCCTGCATCTGGCGCGCGCGCGTGGCGTCGCCTTGCAGCGGAAAGATCCAGTCGAGCGGCCGCGGCCCCGATGGCATCTCGCCTGCCGGGGGGCTGGGCCGTTCGAGCACGGAACTCATGGAGGACGGCTTGCTCTCAAGCCTGTCCCCGCCGCTCAGGGCGGTCATCGACCAATCCGCTTAAAAAATGACTTCCCACAATACCCGGCCGTTACTGTAACTACCGGAGCCCCAAAAACCACGGCAAACGATGCACATCTCGGCCGTGAGCCGTCCCCAAGTTGCCGCTTGTCTTTCGACCACCGGCCATTATGGTCCCGCGCCGTCGCACTTTGTTCGCAGGAGCCGCTGCCGTCATGGACAAGGAAAACACGCTCTACATCGATCTCAAGGACGGCCGCGTCGTCATCGAGATGCGCCCCGACCTCGCCCCCACGCACGTCGCCCAGATCAAGAAGCTGGCGCGCGAAGGCAAGTATGACGGCGTCGTCTTCCACCGCGTCATCGAGGGCTTCATGGCCCAGACCGGCGACCCCCAGGGCACCGGCAGCGGCGGCATGGGCGAGTTGCTGAAGTCGGAATTCTCGAAGGAGCCGCATGTCCGCGGCTCGGTCTCGATGGCCCGCACCAACGATCCCCATAGCGCGCGCAGCCAGTTCTTCATCGTGTTCAAGGACTCGAACTTCCTCGACGGCCAGTACACCGTGTGGGGCAAGGTGACGTCGGGCATGGAGTTCGTCGACAAGATCAAGCGCGGCGCCGGTGGCTCGGGCGCCGTGACCGCTCCCGCCGACAAGATGATCAAGGTCCAGGTCGCCGCCGACGCGAAGGAGTGACCATGCGCCGGAAGTTCCTCTTCTCGATCGCCGCTGCCGCCCTCCTCTCGGTCGCCGGCACCGCGGGCGCCGCCGACAAGGAGAACACCCTCTACATCGATCTCAAGGACGGCCGCGTCGTCATCGAGATGCTGCCCAACCTCGCGCCCAAGCACGTCGCCCAGATCAAGAAGCTCGCCCGCGAGGGCAAGTACAACGGCGTGGCCTTCCATCGCGTGATCGAGGGCTTCATGGCCCAGACCGGCGATCCCGAGGGCACCGGCCGGGGCGGCATGGGCGAGTTGCTGCCCGCCGAGTTCTCCAAGACGCCGCACACGCGCGGCACGGTCTCGATGGCCCGCACCGACGATCCCAACAGCGCCCGCAGCCAGTTCTTCATCGTGCTTAAGGACTCGAACTTCCTCGACGGCAAGTACACCGTGTGGGGCAAGGTGACGTCGGGCATGGAGTTCGTCGACAAGATCAAGAAGGGCGCGCCGGGCTCGGGCGCCGTGGCGCCGCCGCCCGACAAGATGATCAAGGTCCAGGTCGCCGCCGACGTGAAGAGCTGACGTCCACGCCACTGCCCGGCCGTAGACCAGGCAGCGGCACACGAAACGTGCCGCCAGCCGGCGGCAGCTGTGCCGCTGCGTGTGCCGCCGGGCGATGATTCGCTCGCCGCCTCAACGGTTTGCCTAACTCCTCCGGCACAACGCCGGTGTCCTGCTGCAACGGCTCCGAATCGCGGAGCTGTCTCTTCCGGACCGCGAGCGTCTCGCTCGCTCATGCCCAAAAGCGAGCGGGACGCTCGCGGTCCGGATGATTTCCGACGCCGAACCGCGCCCAATCACCTCGATACGCGTTTTTTCAGAAACGGCCTCTGAAAAAACGCCGGTATTCAGGGCGTTTCAGACACCTCAAAAAGGACACGCCTTGTTCGGCGTTGTCCGAAGTTGTCCGCAGTTGTCCGCCGTGTTCGCGCGCCGTGGACCATCGGCGGCCGATTTTTCGGACACGAGTTATCCAGAATGTGTCTGTCCGAAAAATCGCTCGCGCGCCACCCGGCCATAGACCTCGGGCCGCAGCGTGCGCAGCAGGAACATCAGCAGGCGGTCGTCGCCCTCGTGGGCGCGGGCGATGGCGGCGTCGCGCAGCGCCCCGGCCGCCAACTCGATCGCGTTTCGCCAGCCCAGGGCGAACGCGGGATCGACCTTGCGCCTGAGGTAGACGGTGTTGCGGGCGATGCCGGTGCGCTCGGCAGCGAGGCTCACCGAGCCGCTGTCCTCGAGGTGGCGCAGGAAGTTGCCGAGCTTTTCGGGCGTGGGCGAAGCGGCGGTGATGTGACGGCGGCGAACGATGGCGGACATGGCAATTCCTCGGACATGAAAAAGCCCGCCAAGGCGCCTGGGAACAGGGCGCGGGCGGGCCAGAGGGGACTGTCAGGATGGGCTCAGGGACGGCGGAAGCGCACCCCGCCAAGATAGTATATTTCCTCGCATAATCCTGTCGAACCTGCAAATCGGGGTTTGCATGGCTGGCAGTACAGGAACGCAGGGCGAGAAATTTTATTCTTTTTTGCGCTGCTTAGGGGTGTGCGGCCTCATCGACCAACGCCCGCAACGCGGTTTCGATCTGGTGGGCCGTAAACGGCTTGCCGACGATCGGTACGGTTACAAAGCGCGCGGGCAATATGGTGCCGCCGTCATAGCCCGTCGTAAACGAGAACGGGATGCGCCGATCCTGCAAGATCGCGGCCACCTCCCAGGACATCTGTCCGGCGAGATTGACGTCGAGCAGCGCCGCCTCGAACGGTTCGGTCCGGGCCAGTTCCACCGCTTGCTCCAGCCGCGTCGCGGGGCCGACGACGGTCCAGCCCATGTCGGCGATCACATCCTCGATAACCATCGAGACCAGCGCGGAATCTTCAACGACGAGGATCCGCTGCCTTGCCGCTTCCAGATCACGCGGCACAGCCGGAGCAGTCTCGAACGCCGGCTCGACGGCCTCCGCTGGTCCGACGCTGCTGATGGTCGAGCGAGGCAGGCGGATCGAACATTGAACCCCGCCCGGTTCGAACGACAGTTTCGATCGGCCGCCGATTTCCATCGCCAGCACGCGTTCGATCAGCGTCGAGCCGAACCCGCGCCGCTCGGGTACCAAGACCCTGGGACCGCCGCTTTCCTGCCAGGCAAGCTCGAGCTCACCGCTCGCGCCGATCTTCCAGCCAATATCGAGCCGCCCCGATTCGACCGACAGGGCGCCGTATTTCGCGGCATTGGTCGCCAGCTCGTGGATGGCAAGCGAGAGGGCGAGCGCCGACTTGGGTTCCAGTATCACCGACGGGCCAACGATCCTGATGTTGTTGTCGTGCGTTTTGTACGCCGCCAGTTCCTCGTGGACGAGCGCGTCGATCGACACACCCTCCCACCGGCTTTCCGTCAGCAGGCTTTGCGCGCGAGACATCGAGCGGATGCGCCGGTCGAGCCCTTCGGCAAAGTCGCGCAGCGATGTCGCACTTCGGCTCGTGTGCGAGACCAGCGCCTGGACGTTGGCGAGCGTGTTCTTCACGCGATGGTCGAGTTCGGCCATGAGCAGCCGTTCGCGCTCCAAGGCGCGCAGGCGTTCCCGTGCGGCGGCGTCTATTCTCCGCAACACGACTTCGAGCAGCGACACGCGCAAGTCGAACGCCGCATCGTTTTCCGATGGCGCCCACGGCGACGATCGACCGCGGACCGTCTCGGTCCAGGCTTCGAACGATTTGCGCGGCGTCAGCCGATCGCCGTTCGCACCGGGCTCGACGGGCTTGCGCGGATCGCCGCCCCAGGTGACCGTCTCGACGACCTGCGGCCGGAACCAAAGCACGAAGTCGCGGGGTTCCCGCGAGACCGACACGGCGAGCAGACCCGATGCGACATCGGCATACTCTTTCGCCGGCGGGTAGACCTCGCCTAGGCGATCGGTCGTATCGGTATCGCTCGAACAAGACGCCGAGGAGTTGATATTGACCGTGTCCGACAACGGAGCAGGCCTTCCGGCAACAGCGAGCGGGACGCGCGCAACTCTCGGCCTCCAGCTGATCGACGCATTGGGGCATCAGCTGAACGGTCAGCCAAACTTCCCTCGGCCCGGGTCGCCTGCCGTGTTCAGCTTGAGGATGCCAAACCCGGCACTGGCCGCGAGTGCGCCCTGAAGGACAATGCGGGTCCAGCCAGAGGATCGAATCTAACGGCAGGTACCGTGCCTTGAAGCGTGCGCTCCGCAGCCCAAGACCCGAAGATGAGCGCACGGGACACGCGCGGTCCGAAGATCATGAATTTTCCGGACCGCGCGCATCCTGCGCGCTCATGGCACTCTTGTGTCTGATTTCAACCACTAGAGGTCATGCGACCGCCAACGTCTGGGCCTGGGTCCGATCCGGCCGGTCCGCCATCCAGAGAGAACTCAGCTCTCGCGCGTCACCGTGTGGTAGGCCTTGGCGATGACCTGCCAGCGGCCATCGACCTTGAGCAGCGTCAGGTAATCCGTGAAGTAGCGCGGCGGGATCTGGCATTCGACCTTGGCGAAAGCCGTGGCCGGGCCGGAGAAGTCGATCGACACGATGCGGTCGGCGCGCGCGCTGCCCTTGGATTTGGCCGACGGGCGGCTCTCCACCATCTTGAACCAGTCGGCGCGCGGCATGTCGGCGGCCTTGCCCTTGTCGTCGGCAGCATAGAGATGCGAGGCGGGATGGAACGCCTCGCCGAGCTTCTTCGTGTCGCCCTCGTGGAGGCCGTCGAAATAGACTTTTAGTACCTTCTCGATGTCTGCGACGTCGGAACTCATCTCTTCTCTCCTTCGTTCAAACCGCCCACTTGGAATCTTTCCAATTGAGATGGAATCGCTTTTTCATGTTCCTCTCCCCCGATAGGGGGAGAGGCTAGGTGAGGGGGCTGTGCGTTACCCCCTCACCCAACCTCTCCCCCTATCGGGGGAGAGGAGCATAAGAATCTAGATGGCGCCGTTGGGCGCGACCAAAATCTTGCCGTTGCGCCCGCCCTTGTCGGCGTGCGCCAGCGCCTCCTTGATCTTGTCGATCGGATAGACCGTGTCCACCGGCGCGCTGAGCGTGCCGGCCATGACTTGGCCCGCGAGATCGGCGTAGATCGCGCGGATCTTTTCCGGCGTGCGCCTGGCGAGGCCACGTCCCAGCATGAAGCCGGTGAGCTTCACGCCGCGATAGACGAAGTTGCTGCGCCCGACCTTCGGGTCCTCGCCGCTCATCGAGCCGTAGTGCACCACGGTGGCGTCGGTCGCGACGCTGTCGACGATGCGGCCCGTCGCGGCGCCGCCGATCGCCTCGACGCCGAGCCTGATGGCGACGTCGCCCGTCGCCTGGGCGACCCGGGCCGCGAGATCGTCGCCATCGGCGATCACGAGGTCGGCGCCCAGCGCCTTCAATTCGCCCGCTAGGTCGGCGCGGCGCACGACATTGACGGTGCAGAGGCCGCGTTGCTTCGCCAGCACGATCAGCAGCCGGCCGACCGCCGAGTTGGCGACGTTCTGGATGACCCAGTCGCCTTCCTTGAGCTCGACGAAGTCGGACAGGATGAGCTGCGCGGTGGGCGGGTTGATCCGCACCATGGCGGCCTGCCGGAGGTCGATACCCTGGGGCAGCGGAATGGCATCGTCGCCCTTCACGCGCCGGCGCTGCGTCCAGTTCTCGCGCTGCAGGTTGATGACCAGGTCGCCTGGCTTGACGTGCGTCACCGCCGAACCGGCCGCGACCACGCGCCCGACGCACTCCGCGCCCGGCGTCGCCGGCAGCGGCGGTTTTAGCCGATAGCCTCCCCTGCAGAACGACATGTCGGCGGGGTTGATCGGAAAGGCGAGTACGTCGAACACGACTTCATCGGGGCCGGGCGCGCCGACATCCGGCACCTCGGCGCAGTGCGCGACTTCCCACGGCGGTCCGTATCGATCGATCAGTACCTGCTTCACGCTGTTCCCTCTTGCGGGCGCTTCGTTGGCCCTCACTATGTTGGCCCCTACTTGTTGGCCTGGGGATTGCTTATAAGGTGATTCAATAGGGGGTGAAATGCCGGATGGCCGCAAAGGCATTTGACGAAATGAACTCAGGGGAGCCGGGCTCTGTCCGTGCGCCCTACCGCGGAGTCGCGAACTGGCTTGCCCGCACCTCGCCGGAGCGGGTGGCGGCCACGCGCCACGAGGTCGACCAGTTCTACCGCCGCCATGGCATCACCTTCGGCGCCTATGGCGCGGTCGACGGCCACGAAACGACGATCCCCTTCGACATAATTCCGCGCGTCATCGCCTGGGACGAGTGGGAGTATCTGCACAAGGGCCTGGTACAGCGCGTAAAAGCGCTCAACGCCTTTCTCGTCGATGCCTACGGCGCGCGCGAGATCTGCCGCGCCGGCGTGGTGCCCGAGACCCAGATCCTGATGAACGGCGAATTCGTGGCGATGGCGCAGGGCCTGACCCTCCCCGGCGGCGTGCATGCCCACATCGCCGGCATCGATCTCGTGCGCGTGGGCGAGAAGGATTTCTACGTCCTCGAGGACAATGTCCGCACGCCGTCGGGCGTCTCCTATGTGCTGGAGAACCGCGAGGTCATGATGCGGCTGGCGCCGGAGCTGTTCTCGGCCATGCGGGTGCTGCCGGTCGCCGACTATTCGGAGGAGCTGCTTGCGACGCTGCGGTCGGTGTCGTTCAGCGACGACGCCGAGCCCACGGTCGTGCTGCTGACGCCGGGCCACTTCAACAGCGCCTATTTCGAGCATGCCTTCCTGGCCGACGAGATGGGCATCGACCTGTGCGCGGGCTCGGACCTGTTCGTCGACGAGGGCCGCGTCTACATGCGCACGCCGCGCGGGCCGCAGCGGGTCGACGTCATCTATCGCCGCGTCGACGATGCCTTCCTCGATCCGCTGGCGATGCGGCCGGATTCCTTCCTGGGCGTCGCGGGATTGCTGGGGGCGCTCCGCGCCGGCCGGGTCAACATCGTGAATGCGCTGGGCAACGGCGTGGCCGACGACAAGTCGACCTACACCTACGTCCCCGAGATGATCCGCTTCTATCTCGGCGAGGAGCCGATCCTGCAGAACGTGCCGACCTGGCGGTGCGACAGGCCCGATGAGTACAAGTACGTGCTCGAACACCTGCCCGAGCTGGTCGTGAAGGAAGTGCACGGCTCCGGCGGCAAGGGCATGCTGGTCGGGCCGACGTCGAGCAAGGCCGAGATCGAGGCCTTCGCCGCCTTCATCCGGGCGCGACCGGACAACTACATCGCCCAGCCGACCCTGGCGCTTTCCACCTGCCCGACCTTCGTCGGCCAGGGCGTCGCGCCGCGCCATGTCGATCTCCGGCCCTATGTGTTGTCGGGCCGCAAGACCACCATCATTCCCGGCGGGCTCACGCGCGTGGCGCTGAAGGAAGGATCGCTGGTCGTCAATTCGAGCCAGGGCGGCGGCACCAAGGACACCTGGGTGCTGGCGCCGGAAGCCGGGTCGGGTGGTTAGGGCCATGTGTCACAAGATCATGAGCGAGCCGGAGGCTCGCGGTCCGGAAGATCATGAGTCTTCTGGACCGCGCGCCTCCGGCTCGCTCAAGGCGGCGGGCACATGCTGAGCAGCACCGCCAAGAACCTCTACTGGATGGGCCGCTACCTGCAGCGCGCCAAGTCGACGGCGCGGCTGATCGAAGCCACGCAGCGGATGGCGCTGCAGTCGCGCGGCGAGGAGGCCGCGGGTGTGGCGGCGATCTTCGGCATGGAAGACGAATTCCGCCAGACCCAGCAGCAGGGCGGGCGCCTCGCCAGCCTCATCGACTTCCTGGTGCTGGACGAGAGCAACCCCTCCTCGATCGTGAGCTCGATCTCAGCCGCCCGCAGCAATGCCCGCGAGGAACGCAACAACATCACCGTCGATGTCTGGGAAAGCCTGAACGGGCTGTGGCTGGAACTCAGCAGCCGCCTGCGCGGCGACCGCGCCACGCTCGATCGCGGCGCGCTGATCGAGACGGTGAAGAAGCAGGCGGTGATGATCTTTGGCGCAGCGCAGGTCACCCTGCTGCGCGACGAGGCCTACAATTTCCTCCAGCTCGGCGCCTTCCTCGAGCGCGGCGACAACACCGCCCGCATCCTCGACGTGAAGTTCCACCTGCTGCGCCCCGACGGCAATCCGCACGCCGACAAGCCCGACTATTTCGCCTGGTCGGAAGTGCTGGCCTGCATCGGCGCCGTCCGCACCTATCGCCGCATCTACCGCAGCGCGCTCGACCCGGTGAAAGTGGCCGAGCTGATGATGCTGCGCCGCGACGTGCCACGCTCGGTGCACCATTGCCTGTGGATGGTCGACCTCAACATGCGCGAGCTGGCCGACGCCTACGGCACGCGCGGCGAGGCCGACCGGCTGGCCGGCGAGCTGCACGCGCGGCTGCGCTACGCCCGCGTCGACCAGATTTTCGAGATTGGCCTGGCGAAGTTCCTGGGCGGCGTGCGCGACGACATCGCCACGCTGTCCGATGAAATCGGCCGCCAGTTCCTGCTGGATTGACCGGCCATGCGCTTCACCATCGACCACACGACACGCTTCCAGTTCGACCAGCCTAGCGGCCATTCGATCCACGACGTGCGGCTCACGCCCAAGCCCGCCGCCGGCCAGCGCATCGTCTCCTGGCGCATCGACGGACCGGGCAAGCGCTCCGAATGGGTCGACGGGCACGGCAACCAGGTGACGACCTTTTCGGCGGCGTACCGGCACGACAGTGTCGAGATCACGGTGCACGGCGTCTATGAGCACAGCGGCACCGAGCAGTGGCTGCGCTATGTCGAGACACCGACGCTTCCCGCGCCGTTCTGGCTGCGCAACACCGGCCTCGCCCATCACGACGCGAGCTTCGACCAGGTGATCGAGGGCCTGGCCGAGCGGGCGGCTGACCCGGCGCAGCGCGTCGCTGTCCTGCACGAGGTCATGGAGCGGATCGGCAAACGCATCGCCTACAAGACCGGCGCCTCCACCGTCGACACCACCGCCGTCGAGGCGCTGGCCCGCGGCGCCGGCGTGGCCCAGGACGAAGCGCACGTGTTCATCGCCTGTTGCCGAAGGCTGGGCGTACCGGCGCGCTACGTCAGCGGCTACCTGCGCAACGACGATCCCGAACTGCATGTCGGCCGCACCAGCCATTCCTGGGCGGAGGCCTGGATCCCCGGCCTCGAATGGGTGGGCTTCGATCCCGCCAACAACATCAGCCCGCACGGCGACAGCCTGCGGCTGGCGGTGGGCCTCGACTATCACGACGCGGCCCCGGTCAGCGGCCGGCGCGTCGGATTCGGCGGCGCCAAGATGACCGTCGATGCCTCGGTGCGTGTCACCGACTGAGCCTAAATACCTCATGCTGAGGAGGCCACGGATTGGCCGTCTCGAAGCATGGGCTACAGCACCATTGATCCCACCCTTCGAGACGCGCTCCTGCGGACCGCTCCTCAGGGTGAGGTGAATTTGTGTCACTCAGAACGACGCTAGACTGAGACATATCGGCGGTACGGCGCGAACCTACGAGAAATAGCCCTCGCCGCCGGCATCCACAGAGCCCGCAGCCTTGCGGAAAAAGCCTGCCGCCAGTACGGTCGCGCGCTTTTTCAATGCCCGCTTTTTCAATGCCCGAGGAGGCATCTGCGTCATGGCTTTCATCGCCGACCGTCTGAGCCGCATCAAGCCCTCTCCGACCAATGCCGCCCAAGGCAAGTTCCTGGAGATGAAGGCGGCGGGCAAAGACGTGATCGGCCTCGCGGCCGGCGAGCCCGACATGCCGACGCCCGACCATATCAAGGAAGCGGCGATCAAGGCCATTCACGGCAACGACACCAAGTACACCGCGGTCGCGGGCACGCCGGCGCTGCGCCAGGCGATCGTGGCCAAGATGAAGCGCGACCATGGCCTCGAGTACAAGCCGAGCCAGACCGTCGTCACCTCGGGCGGCAAGCAGATCATCTTCAATGCGATGCTGGCGACGCTGAACCCCGGCGACGAGGTCATCATCCCGGCGCCGTATTGGGTCTCCTACCCCGAGATGGTGATGTTCGGCGACGGCACGCCCGTGATCGTGAACTGCCCCGAAGAGACCGGCTTCAAGCTGACGCCGGAGGCGCTCGATCGCGCAATCACGGCCAAGACCAAGTGGCTGATCCTGAACTCGCCCAGCAACCCGACAGGGGCGGCCTACAGCCGCGCCGATCTCCGCGGCCTCTGCGACGTGCTGCTGAAGCATCCGCAGGTCCATGTCCTGACCGACGACATGTACGAGAAGCTGGTCTACGACGACTTCGTGTTCGCAACGCCGGCCGAGGTCGAGCCAAAACTCTACGATCGCACGCTGACCATGAACGGCGTGTCGAAGGCCTACAACATGACGGGCTGGCGCATCGGCTACGCCGCCGGTCCGCAGAAGCTGATCGACGCCATGATCACCGTGCAGTCGCAGAGCACGTCGAACGCCAGCTCGATCAGCCAGGCGGCCGCCGTGGCGGCGCTGAACGGCCCGACCGATTTCATTCCCAGGAACGTCGCGACCTTCAAGCAGCGCCGCGACCTCATCGTGTCGATGCTGAACCAGAGCAAGGGCATCAAGTGCCCGCGGCCCGAGGGCGCGTTCTACGTCTATCCGTCGGTCGCCGGCACGATCGGCAAGAAGACGCCCGACGGCAAGACGATCGCCAACGACACCGACTTCGTGAACTATCTGCTCGAAGCCGAGGGGCTTTCGGTGGTGCAGGGCTCGGCCTTCGGCCAGGGCCCGGCGTTCCGCATCTCCTATGCGACCGCGACCGAGCTGCTCGAAGAAGCCGGCCGCCGCATCCAGCGGGCCTGCGGTGCACTGAGCTAACGCTCACTGGTTTCTCCCCGCCTGTGGATTGACTCCCCCAGGCGGGGGTGAAACGATTTCCATGACAAGGGGCTTCGCTCCGACGCGGTCGTATCGGCCGTGTGTTTCGTAGCGACCGTCGTCCGGGGCTTCTAAGCGCGGGTTTCGCGCAGAAGGAGGACGTTGTCATGACCGACCTAAAAACCGAGACAATCACCGGCGGCAGGCCAGGTAGCGGCGCGCATCGCGTGGTGGCGCTGTGCGGGCCGTACCTGTCGGGCAAGACCAGCCTGCTCGAGAGCATTCTCTACGCCACGGGGGCCATCGGCCGGCGCGGTTCGACGCGCGCGGGCACCTCCATCGGCGATGCCGCCGCCGAGTCGCGCAAGCGCGGCATGGGCACCGAGATCAACGTCGCCTCGGTCGACTATCTCGGCGATCAATGGACTTTCCTCGACGTCCCGGGTTCGATCGAGTTCCAGCACGATGCCTTCGCAGCCCTTGCGGTATGCGACGTGGCGGTTGTGGTTTGCGAGCCCTCGCCCGAGCGCGTCGTGGCGCTGGCGCCGCTGCTGAAATGCATCGAAGACCGCCACATCCCGCACATCATCTTCGTCAACAAGATCGATTCGGCGGAAGCCCGCGTGCGCGACATGCTGGCGGCCCTGCAGAACGTGTCGACCCGCAAGCTGGTGCTGCGCCAGGTCCCCATCCGTCGCCCGACCAACGACGGCGGCGAGGAGACCGTGGGCTATGTCGATCTCGTGAGCGAGCGCGCCTATCGATACAAGAGCAGCGGCGCCTCCGACCTGATCGAGATGCCGGCCGAGATTCTCCCGCGCGAAGCCGAGGCCCGGCGCGAGCTGCTGGAAACGCTTTCCGAGTTCGACGACACGCTGCTGGAGCAGCTCATCGAGGATATCGCGCCGGAAAAATCGCTGATCTACCGCGATCTCCACGACGAGTTCGGCGCCGACAAGATCGTGCCCGTGCTGCTGGGCGCCGGCGATCGCGAGAACGG
Source organism: Reyranella massiliensis 521 (assembly GCA_945860205.1). GTDB lineage: Bacteria > Pseudomonadota > Alphaproteobacteria > Reyranellales > Reyranellaceae > Reyranella > Reyranella massiliensis_B. The sequence goes on from CAMARK010000020.1 coordinate 20,598, forward strand.
CGTGCGCCGGCTGCTGAAGACGCTGCGCCACGACACGCCGTTCGCGGCCGAAACCGCCAAACGCCGGGCGCTCGTTACCAATGGAACCGCGGTGACGGAGTGCTTCAAGGTCCTGCACCAATCGCATGCCGGCAAGCTCTCGCTGTGCCGGGTCTGGTCGGGAACCCTCACCGAAGGCCAGGCGCTGGGTGGCCACCGCATCGGCGCGATGCTGCGGCCTTTCGGTCAACGGCTCGACAAGATCGCCGAAGCCCGCAGCGGCGAACTCGTGGCACTCGCCAAGGTGGAGGCGCTGTCGGCGGGCCAGACATTGAGCGCGGCGGGGATCGCGCCATCGGCCGACTTCCCGGCGCCGGCGTCTCCGGTGTTCATCCTGTCGATGGCCGCCAAGAACCGCAACGACGAGGTCAAGCTCTCGGGCGCCCTGCACAAGATCGTCGAGGAAGATCCCTCGCTGGCCTTCGAGGCGCGCGGCGAGACCCATGAGCTGCTGCTCAAGGGCCAGGGAGAAATGCATCTCAAGGTGGCGGTCGACAAGCTGGCCGGCCGCTACAATGTCGCCGTCGAGACCGCGACGCCGCGCGTGGCCTATCGCGAGACCATCCAGGCCGGCGTCCAGCAACATGCCCGCTACAAGCGCCAGACCGGCGGCCATGGCCAGTTTGCCGATATCAAGGTCGAGATCCGGCCGCTGCCGCGAGGGTCGGGGTTCCACTTCGTCGACAAGGTCGTGGGCGGCGTCGTGCCGCGCAACTTCATCCCCGCGGTAGAGGAAGGCCTGATCGACTGCCTGAAGGAGGGCCCGCTCGGCCAGCCGGTGGTCGACATCGAGGTCAAGCTGTTCGACGGCCAGTTCCATGCGGTCGACAGTTCCGAGATGTCGTTCAAGATGGCGGCCCGCATCGCCATGAGCGAAGCCATGCCGAAATGCCGGCCGGTGTTGCTGGAGCCGATCCTGAAGGTGACGGTCGCGGGCCCGAGTGAATCGACACCACGCCTGCAGCGGCTGATCTCCGGCCGCCGCGGCCAGCTGCTGGGCTACGATACCCGGGCCGGCTGGAACGGCTGGGACGAAGTCTCGGCGCTGATGCCGGAAGCCGAGATTGCCGACATGATCGTCGAGATACGATCGGTGACCCAGGGTGTCGGCACCTTCCGCACCGAGTTCGACCATCTGCAGGAGCTGTCTGGCCGCACCGCCGAGCGCATCGTCGAGGAGACGAAAAAGCACCAGGCGGCATGAATCGCCGTCCGGTCACAAGGCGGTGAGAAGGGCTTCGGACACCTTCTCCTTGCGCAGGCTTTCGCTCACACTCTCCTCGTGGAATTTCCCACGAGGAGAGCATTGTCATGTTCAACAGACGGTCTCTGATGGTGGGTGGCCTGGTGATTGCCGCCGCTCCGTCACTGGCCCGCCTCGCGCAGGCCCAGGCTGGGCGGCCGACGCTGGTGTTCGTCGGCAACGAACTCTGAGGCGGCTGCAAGATCTGGCGTGCCCAGTCCCAGCCCGTTCTTCTCAAGTCCGACGCCTTCCAGAAACTCGATTTTAAGGTCGTGTATCCGGCGAATGAGCAGCTGATGCTCAAAGAAGAGAACTGGCCCGCCGATTCGCGCTGGATCCTGACGGCGTTCATGATGAGCGAAGAAGGCGTAAAGCGCGGACTCGATGCGCCGCGTTTCATCCTGGCGCAGGACGGCAAGATCGTCTTCACCACCACCGGCAACGGCGGCTGGAAAGAGAAGATGTGGCCCATGATCCAGAAAGTGACCGGCACCAAGGCCTAGTTCCCGGCGCCGCCGAGTTGCCCCATATTAACCCCGTGGAGTTGTTCCACAGGGAGAGCGTTCGGATGTTCAAGAGACGTTCAGTGATGATCGGGGGTGCGGCGTCAGTGGTGGCGGCAGCGCTTGCCCGCGTCGCCGAGGCCCAGGCCAGTCGTCCGATGCTGGTGTTCGTCGGCGACCAGACGTCGGAAGCCTGCAAGGTCTGGCACAGCCAGTGGGAGCCTCTGTTCGTCGCGTCCGCCGCCTACAAGAAGCTCGACTACCGGGTGATCAATCCGGCGAAGTCCTCCCTGCTCGCCAAGCAGCAAACCTGGCCCGCCAACCTGCGCTGGCTCCTCGACACGTTCCTGATGAGCCAGGTCGGTGTCCAGGAAGGCTTCGAGGTTCCCCGCTTCTTCCTGGTGCAGAACCGCCAGGTCACGATCTCGACATCCGGCAACAACGCGTGGCGGGACGTGATGTGGCCCACCATCCTGGATGTGACCGGCACGAGCCCCTAGGACCGACGCCGGCAATATTGGAGGCTTCCGATGGCCAACGACCTGTTCCGCCGTCAGCTCGCCAGCTACGCCTCGGTCCATCGCGACTGGCGCAACAAGGCGACGCACTTCGTCGGCATTCCCCTCATCGTCTTCTCGCTGCTGCTGATCCTGTCGCTCTGGCGCTTCGAGATCGGCGGGCGGGACTGGACGGTGTCGCTTGCCGTAGCGCTCCTGGCCGTCCTCGGCTGGATGGCGCTCGACCTCGGCATCGGCGTCGTCATGGCCCTGCTGATGGCGCCGGCCTGGTACGCGGCAGAAGCTCTCGCCGGTGCGCTGGGACCATCCTCTGCCGTCTGGGTCGCATTCCTCGTTCTCTTCGTTGGCGGCTGGGTGCTGCAGTTCCTCGGTCACCACTACGAGGGCAAGCGTCCGGCGCTTCTCGACAACATCTTTCAAGGCTTCATCGGCCCGATGTTTCTGGTGGCCGAGGCCCTGGTGGTCATGGGCCAGCGCCGTGACCTGGCCGATGCCATGGGCGAGAGCGACGTCACGGTCCGGTGAGCAGGGTTGATTTGCGACGGCCGCTCCGACGCGCGATGACAGACGGAGCGTTACAGGAGTTGCAGGAATGCTGATCAAGCGCACGCGCGGCTGGGAATTGCCCGAACGTCTGGCGACCCCGGAAGGCCACTACCTTCGGCGCCGGGCGCTGCTCGGGGCGATGGGCCTGGGCGCCGCCTCCCTGGGGCTGCCGGCAGCGGCGATCGCCCAGGCCGCTGCCGATCCGTCGGCCGGTCTCTATCCGGCCAAGCGCAACGACAAGTACGGCACGCCCACGCCCGTCACGACCGAGCGGCTGGCCACCACCTACAACAACTTCTACGAATTCGGCACCGACAAGAGCATCTGGCGGGAGGCACAGAAGCTCGACGTCAGGCCGTGGACGATCAAGGTCGGCGGCATGGTCGAGAAGCCGTTCGAAATCGGCATCGACGACCTCCTGGCGAAGATGCAGCTCGAGGAGCGCGTCTACCGTCACCGCTGCGTGGAAGCCTGGTCGATGATCGTGCCGTGGAGCGGTTTTCCGGTCCGCTCGCTGGTCGAGTTTTGCAAGCCGCTCGGCAGCGCCAAGTTCATCGTCATGAAGACCCTGTCCAGGCCGTCGGTGATGCGCGAGCAGCGCGATCTTCTCTATCCCTGGCCCTATACCGAGGGCCTGGCGATGGACGAGGCGATGAACGACCTCGCCTTCATCGCCACCGGCCTCTACGGCAAGCCGATCCACAAACAGAACGGGGCGCCGCTCCGCCTCGTGGCGCCCTGGAAGTATGGCTTCAAGAACGTGAAGTCGATCGTCAGCATCGATTTCACCGACAAGAAGCCGGTCTCGTTCTGGGAAAAGCTGCAGCCCAGCGAATACGGCTTCTGGGCCAATGTGAATCCTGACGTGGCCCATCCGCGCTGGAGCCAGGCTACCGAGAAGCCGCTGGGGAGCGATGGCCGCATCCCGACCCTGATCTACAACGGCTATGCAGAGTTCGTGGCCGGTCTCTACACCGACCGCAAAGCGGAAAAGCTGTTCATATAGCCTCCCTGCCTTTGCCTCGCCGCGCCAGCCCGCTACAACGGGCATCGGCTGGTGAGGCCAAGGGAGGACTTTCGTGAAGATCAATCGTCGTTCTACGCTGGCGGGCGCCATTGCTGCATCTACGGCAGGATTGCCGCTTTCCCGCCCGGCGTTCGCCCAGGACTTCCCCAGCAAGCCGATCAAGATCGTCGTGCCCTTCGCCGCCGGCAGCGCCACCGACATCGCCGCGCGCGCGCTCGGCGCCAAGCTGACGGATATCCTGAAGCAGCCGGTCATCATCGACGACAAACCCGGCGCCTCGGGTCAGCTCGGCGCCTCTGCGGCCGCAACCGCGCCGGCCGACGGCTACACGCTGCTGATGGGCACCAACACCACCAACGCCGCCAACGGCGCGCTGTTCAAGAAGCTCTCTTACGATCCCGAAAAGGATTTCGCGCCAATCGCGCGCTGCATCACCGGCGTCAACGCCCTGGTGGTCAATCCTACGCTGCCGATCAAGACGATCTCCGAGTTGATCGCCTACGCCCGCCAGAATCCCGGCAAGCTCAACTACGCCGAAGCCAGCGCCTCGCAGCGCCTGTCCGGCGAGATGTTCAACTCGATGGCCGGAATCAAGATCGAGCGCGTGCCCTACAAAGCCAGTCCCCAGGCGCTGGGCGACGTGGTCTCCGGCCAGGTCCAGGTCATGTTCCCCGACCTGCCGCAGGCCCTGACCCAGATGGATGCCGGCAGAGTGCGCGGGCTCGGCACGACCGGTCCGAAGCGCACCAGCGTCGCGCCCGACCTGCCGGCAATCGCCGAGTTCGTGCCGGGCTACTCGCTGGTCTATTGGCTGGCGGTGTTCGCGCCGGCGGCAACGCCCAAGCCCATCCAGCTGAAGCTCTATGAAGCCATCGCCGAGGCGTTGAAGGACCCGGCAACCGGCAAGGCCATGACCCAGGGCCGTATGGAAGTGTCTCCGCTCGGCCCCGACGATTTCGCCGCCTACGTGAAGACCGAGACCAAATGGTGGGCCGAGGCGATCAAGGCCGCCGGCATCGAGCCGGAGTGAGCGGGCCATGAGCAAGGTCATCATCGAGAAGAACGGGCCGGTCAGAACCGTCTGGATGAACCGGCCGGAGAAGAAGAACGCGCTCGACGCTGAGTTGCTGGGCAACATGATCGAGGCGCTGCAGGCGCCGGTCGCGGCCGAAGACCGCGTGCTGGTGATCCGCGGCAAGGGCGACGTGTTCTGCGCCGGTCTCGACATGGCCGAGCGCAGCAAGAGCGCCGGCGACGGCAAGGCGAGCGGCATCGAAATCATGCTGCGCGCCATCGAGCTGTGCCCGTTGCCGGTCGTGGCCGTGGTGCACGGCGATGCCATCGCTGGCGGCAACGAGCTGGCGCTGCATTGCGACCTGGTGGTAGCAAGCCAGAAGGCGCGCTTCGGCATGTCGCTGGCCCAGGTCGGGCTCGCACCCAACTGGTTCCTGGCCAAGAAGCTGATGGAAGTGCTGGGCCCGGTGACGACCAGGGAGATGCTGCTGCTGGGCGATCCCCTGCCCTCGACCAAGCTCTTTGCGCTCGGCCTGATCGCGCGTTGCGTGCCGGCCGACCAGCTCGAGGCCGAGGCCAGGAAGGTGATCGATCGCCTCGCCGCCAACGCGCCGCTGTCGCTCAAAGCCATGAAGGCACTGACCGTGCGCCAGCTCGAATTCCGCGACTCCATCCCGCACGACGACGTGGACGCGGCCGTGCGCGCGGCGATGCAGAGCCAGGACGCGCAGGAAGGCATGAAGGCCCGCCTGGAAAAGCGCACCGCGAAGTTCCAGGGAAAGTAGTCCGTGTCGGTCAGGCTCCGCCTCGACAAGCCGTGGCGGCCGCTGACGCCGGAGGAAGCCGCGCGGCTGCCGGGACAGCTCGGGGTCTACCAGATCGCCGATGCTGATGGCGCCATTCTCTATATCGGCCAGGCGGGCGGCCGCTCGCCCTTCGGCCTGCGCAGCGAGCTCACGCGCGAAGCGGTGGAGCGCGGCCCGGGCCGGCAGTTCCGCGTCGAAGTGAACATGCAGTATCGCTCGCGCTGGTTCGAACTGCTGATGGTCCATAAGGCCGACCATGGCGAGCTACCGCCCGACAACGCCAAGAACCCGCCACCGCTGGGTCGACTGAGCCCGGCCTGAAGAGGCAGCCATGGATTTCGAGCCCAGCGAAGAACAGCAACTGCTGATCGACCAGGTCCGCCGCTTTGTGCGCGAAGAGATCATCCCGCTCGAGGCCAAGCTCGACCCCGACGCGGCGGAGCTGGAGCCGGCCGACCACGCCCGCCTGGTCGCGAAGACCAAGGCGATGGGCCTGTTCGGCATCGACATCCCCAAGGAATATGGCGGCCCCGACATCGATATCGTCACACGCGTGCTGCTGGCCATCGAGATGGCGCAGCACCGGGCCGGGCTTTACGTGCCCTGCTACGGCACCTTCGGCGGCGCGGGCCTGGCGCAAATCTTCGAGGCCAACGACGACCAGAAGGAGCGCTACCTCTATCCGACGCTGCGCGGCGAGAAGAAGGCCTTCTTCGGCCTCACCGAACCGTCGGGTGGCAGCGATCCGGCACGCGCCATCCAGACAAAGGCGGAGCGCAAGGACAATGGCTGGGTGCTAAACGGCGCCAAGATCTTCATCTCCAACGCAGACCGGGCGCAGTACGGCATCGTGTTTGCCCGCACCGACGCCGCCAAGGGCCGGGCCGGCATCACCTGCTTCCTCATCGATTCCGACACACCGGGCTTTCATGTGCGACGGGTGGTGCACACGCTCCGCTCCTCGCACTACGCGACCGAACTCGAGTTCAAGGATTGCTGGGTGTCGGATCACCAGGTGCTGGGCGAGGTCAACAAGGGCTTCGCCGTCGCCAACGATCGCCTCACGCGCCAGCGCATTCCCTATGCCGCCGGCTGCATCGGCGTTGCTATCGCCGCCCACGAGATGGCGATCGAATGGGCCAAGATGCGCTCGACCTTCGGCGAGAAGCTGGCCAACCGCCAGGCCGTGCAGTGGATGCTGGTCGACAACGAGATCGACATCCGCACCGCCAAGCACTTCACTCTGGAAGCCGCCGAGAAGGCGCGGCGCGGTCTGCCGTTCCGCATCGAAGCCTCGATCGCCAAGCTCACCGCGTCGGAAGGCGGCGGCCGCGTCGTCGATCGCTCGATGCAGATCCACGGCGGCATGGGCATGACCAAGGACCTGCCGCTGGAACGCTGGTATCGCGAGATGCGCATCCGCCGCGTCGGCGAAGGCCCGAGCGAAGTGCAGCGGATGGTGATCGCACGCGAAATCCTGGGCAGCAACCTCCGATGAGCACGCCTCCAGGCCCGCTGAGCGGCATCAACGTCATCGAGTTCGGCCAGAATCTGGCCGGCCCCTATTGCGGTCAGATCCTGGCCTTTCTCGGCGCCGACGTAATCAAAGTCGAGCGGCCTGAGGGCGACGATGCGCGCAAATGGGGCCCTCCGTTCATCGAAGGCGATGCGGTTGGCTTCATCGCGCTCAACCGCGGCAAGAAGTCGATCACCTGCGATCTCGGCGACAAGGAGCAGCGCGACGCGCTGATCAAACGTATCGGGGCAGCCGATGTCTTCGTGCACAACCTCAGGGCCGACGTGCCGGCGAAGTTCGGTTTCGATGGGCCGGCGCTTACCAAGCGCTTTCCGCACCTGATCTATGCCGATCTCGGCGCTTTCGGCCATGCCGGACCGTGGAAGAATCGGCCGGGCTACGAGCCGATCATCCAGGCGGTCGCCGGGCTAATCTCGTTGAACGGCGATCCTTCGGGCCCCGAGGCGAGGGTCGGCGTGTCGATCATCGACCTGTCGACCGGGATGTGGACGGCGATCGGCGTACTGGCGGCACTGGCCAAGCGCACGACGACGGGCCAGGGCAGCCTGGTCAATACCTCGCTGTTCGAAAGTGGCCTGATGTGGGCCTCGAACCACATCGCCTCATATTCGGTGACGGGCAAGATGGCGCCACGCCAGGGCACCGGCCATCCATCGCTGACGCCCTATCAGGCTTTCGAGTGCAACGATGGGCCGCTGATGATCTGCCCCGGCAACGATCGGCTGTGGCGCAAGTTCGCCGAGGCGCTCGGCCATCCCGAATGGCCCGACGAGCCGCGGTTCAGAACCAACGTGGACCGCATGCAGCAGCGCGACCTTCTGCTTGGCATGATTGCCGATATCATGAAGCACGAGAGTCGCGCCCACTGGTCGGCGAGGCTCGACGCGCTCGGCGTGCCCAATGGTCCCCTCAACACGGTTCCGCAGGTGCTTGAGCTGGCCCAGGTCGCCGCTCTCGGCATGTTCGCGACTCCTTATGAGGCGGCCGGTGCGCTGTTCCATGGACTGCCGGTCAGCTTCGACGGGATCCGCGCCGGCGGTCTCCAAACAGCGCCCAAGATCGGCGAAGACAACGGGAAGATCTAGCCGGCGAAGCTCAGGCAGTATTCACGCACGCGTTCTATGGGAATGCGGGCGTGGCTCTGGACGATGATGAACTTGCCGCCGGGATCTTTCCCGTTGGGCAGCAGCACTTTTCGCTCGAAGTCCTCGGCCGCCCAGACGCAGGACTTTCTCGAGAACAACTGGTCGTCGGCGTAGTAACAGGGATCCCAGTGAGCGTGATAGTCGAACAGGTTGCCCTTGAGTTCGGCGACACTGGTGTAGAGCGAGTATTCCGTCCACGGGACCGTGCTGATCTTGCGGCCCAGCCAGTAACAAAGCATCGAGATGCCATCGATGGGCCCGAAGCGGAAGTGCCGGATGGTCTGTGCCGCCAGATCACCGTGAAGGATGTTCGGCGTGACCGACAGGCCGTGCGCCTCGGAATCATAGGGGACGCCCGTGATCTTGGAGACATGTTGCCACCAGTCGTGATGCGCCTTCGGCTCCCAGCGTGATATCGCGACCCTGTTCTTGATGAAGGTCGTGGCGTCGAAGTCGCCGACGCAGCAGACATCCGAATCCAGCGTCAGGTAACCGCCGAAGCCCAGCATCGCCGGAACCTGGAGTTTTACGATCTGCTGCCGGTACCATCCCGTCATCAGGTAGAAGCGGCTGCCGATGGGGAAAAAATCGCTCTCGGACCGGACCGACACGTCGATATTGGGGAAGCGCGGCAAACTGGTGCGCAGTTCCTGCACATCGCGGCGCGGCGCCACGATCAGGAGCTCAAATGGCTGAGAGCCACGCCAATGGCGCGCCAGCGATTCGATCAGGAGACCGGCACGGCCGAGATCGTCGCGACGCTTCATGCGTCGAAGAGCGAGAGGAAGGATGGCTTGGCGAACTTCGGTGAACATCGGCCGGATTGGAGTGGAAGCTATAGGGGGCGCTTGCCCACTACCACACCAAATGGTGTCGAAGGCCTCGGTTTTGATCAGCGGCATTTCGCCCCCTGCCTGGCCTGCTTCACGGACAAAAAAACGCCGGGCCAAGGGCCCGGCGAGTTGAACAGGGAGGCTTCACGTCTGGGAGACGTGGGATCAAAAGGATCCCGAGTTTCGATGACGATCAGAACAAACTTTTCGTATCGAAGACCTGAAGACAGCCTATTCCTTGCCCAGTGTATTGGTAGAGCCGATGTGGTGAACGCTGGCATGCGGTCAGCGCATGCCTTGCATTGGCTATGCAAACCTGCACGTCTGGTTGCCTAGAATCGTGTTTCTGCGACCTTTCGCAGGAGAAAATCGCGGAATACAGCGATGCGCTTGGAGTGCCGCAGCTCCTCCGGATAGGTAAAATACACATCCGTTGTGCGGACATTGAGGTCCGGGAGGACCATCTCGAGCTTGGTCGATTCTCGGGCGAGATAGTCGGGCAGCGAGGCGATACCGAGGCCCGATTCGACCGCCCGGAAGATGCCGTAGACATTGTTGACGCGCAGCACGACGACCCGCAGCGACGGATCGACATTGCCCTCGTGCAGCAGCCAGTTGACGTCCTGCACGGGCGCACGGGCGTCCTCGCCGAAGATGATCAGGCGGTGCTGGTCGAGTTCCTCGACCGTCTTGGGCTTTCCGTATTTCTGGATGTAGCCGTGCGAGGCGTAGACGTGGCTGCGCACGGTCAGCAGGTGACGCTGCACGAGACCCGGCTGGCGCGGCATGACCATGCGGATCGCCACGTCGGCCTCGCGCATCCCGAGGTCGAGCTCGTTGTCCGACAGCACGAGGCTGACGTCGATGTCGGGATACATCGCGATGAATTCGTGCATCTGGGCGGTGAGCCAGGTCGAACCGAAGCCGACCGTCGCCGTCACCTTCAGCCGGCCCGCCGGCTTGTCCTGGTTGGCGCGCAGGAGCGCCTCAGCGGTGTTCACCTTGGCCGCCATGTCGCGCGCGGTGCGGTAGAGCAGTTCGCCCTGCTCGGTCAGGATCAGGCCGCGGGCATGACGATGGAACAGCATGACGCCGAGTTGCTCCTCGAGCGCACCGATCTGGCGCGAGATCGCCGATTGGCTGAGCTTCAAGGTCTCGCCGGCATGCGTGAAGCTGCCGGCGTCGGCTACGGCCTGGAAGATCCGCAGCTTGTCCCAGTCCATGACATTGCCTCCCTAAAGCGTTTGGCGTTGCGCGCCAAACGCCGATCCCGACGCGTCACCGCCTACTCCGCGGCTTGCGCATGGCGTGCTTCTTGGCTGGCCAGCCACTTCTCCGCTTCAAGCGCTGCCATGCAGCCCGTTCCCGCTGCGGTGACGGCCTGGCGGAAGACCTTGTCCTGCACGTCTCCGGCGGCGTACACGCCCTCGATATCGGTGGCCGCCGAGTCCGGCTTGGTGATCAGATAGCCTTCGCTGTCCATGGTGAGCTTGCCCTTGAACAGCTCGGTGTTGGGCGAGTGGCCGATCGCGATGAACACGCCGTCGGTGCCGAGCTCCTGCTCGACGCCGGTCTTGACGTTGCGCAGGCGCACGCCGTTGACCAGCGGCGCCGGCGTCTTCTCGCCCAGGATCTCCTGTAACGCGTGGTCCCACAGAACGGTGATCTTGGGATTCTTGAACAGGCGATCCTGCAGGATCTTTTCGGCGCGAAACGAATCGCGGCGATGGACCAGCGTCACTTTCGAAGCATGGTGCGTGAGGTAGAGCGCCTCCTCGACGGCGGTATTGCCGCCACCGACGACGACCACTTCCTTGCCGCGGAAGAAGAATCCGTCGCAGGTGGCGCAGGCCGAGACGCCGCCGCCGCGGAAGGTTTCTTCGGTCGGCAATCCAAGCCACTTCGCCGTGGCACCGGTCGATATGATGAGAGCGTCGGCCTCGTAGCGGTCGCCGGAGTCGCCGATGCAAACGAACGGCCGGCGGCTGAGGTCGACCTCGACGATGGTGTCGAAGAACAGTTCGGTGCCGACATGCTCGGCCTGCTTCTGCATCTGCTCCATCAGCCAGGGACCCTGGATGACGTCGGCGAAGCCCGGATAGTTCTCGACATCCGTGGTGATGGTGAGCTGGCCGCCCGGCTGGATTCCCTGCACGAGCATCGGCTTCAGGCTGGCGCGGGCGGCATAAATCGCCGCCGTGTAGCCTGCCGGCCCTGACCCCAGAATGAGCACTTTACTGCGATGAGTTGCTGCCATGTGCGCCCCGCATCCCGCCTTCCGCATATCTCTTACATATATGCAAACCTCCCCACGGATGCACGGCCTAAAGAGTTATGGCGCAATTGTTCACAGGACATCCGCCAGTTCTCGCAACTTTATTGCGTGGATGGCATGGTTCTGGCATAGAGCGCGGCCAACGGAGGAAAACCAAGATGGCTCGCGCAAAGCTCGACCGAATCGATCGGCGCATTCTCAGCGACCTGCAATCAAACGGTCGCATGACCAACGTCGATCTGGCGGAGCGGGCGGGCATTTCCGCCCCCCCTTGCCTGCGCCGGGTCCGGACCCTCGAACGTTCCGGCATCATCAAGGGCTACCACGCCGAACTCAGCCCCGAGGCCCTGGGCTACAGCGTTTCGGTGTTCGCCCTGGTCGGGCTGAACAGCCAGGCCGAAGCAGACCTCAAGTCCTTCGAGGAGCTGATCGCCAAATGGGACGAGGTCCGCGAGTGCCATATGCTGGCGGGCGAGGCCGACTTTCTGCTGAAGATCGTGGCCGAGACGTGGGACGAATATCAGAAGTTCCTGACGACGCGGCTCACCTCCGCTCCCAACGTCAGCCACGTGAAGTCGATGATGGTTTTCCGCACCGCCAAGCAGGTGCCGGGAGTGCCGATCCCCGTCGAATAGGAGGATATCCATGGACGGAATGACTGCGCCCGACGTCACCCTCGAACAACTGCATGCGATCGCCGACGCCTTCGCCCGCCGCGACGTCGACGGCATCGTGAATTCGTTCGCGGAGGACGGCGAGTTCCGCAACGCCAAGGGCCCCGACTACTGGGGCCAGAGCTTCAAGGGCAAAGCCGCGATCCGCGGCTACTTCGAACCCCTGTTCGCCAACGCCGGTGACGTGAAGTGGCAGCACACCAGCGAATTCATCCACGGCAACCGCGCCGTAACGGAATGGCACCGCACCGCCACGCTCAGGAGCGGCGAGCGCCAGGAGTGGCTGGGCTGCGATCTCTACACCTTCCACCGCGGCCTCATCGTGATGAAGGACACCTACATAAAAGTCGTCGTCTGACCGAATTCCCTCTTGCGGGGAACATTGTGTATTGATAGGGTCCTATAAATACACGGCGTTGTCATAAAGACGATAAGGGGGGTCGCAGCCATGAAAGATCTCTTCCAGGCGTCCCGGGTCCTGCTGCTCGACATGGCGTCGACGCTGCTCTTCCTCGCCGCCTACGTATTGACCGGCAATCTCTTCCTGGCGGTGGCGCTGGGCATGGCGCTGGGGATCGGCCAGATCGTCTGGCACTTCGCCCACAAACAGCCCGTCGAGGCCCTGCAGTGGCTGAGCCTGCTCATCATCCTCGTCTCGGGCACGGCGACGTTCGTCACCGACGATCCGCTCTTCGTCATGCTCAAACCCACCGTCATCTACATCGTCGTCGGCCTGGTGATGCTGAAGCGCGGCTGGATGAACCGCTACCTGCCGCCGATCGCCCAGGCGACCGTGCCCGATCTCGGCATCACCTTCGGCTATGTCTGGGCGGGGCTGATGTTCTTCTCGGCCGCACTCAACATCGTGCTGGCGCTCAGCCTCGACGTCGCGACCTGGGCCGCCGTGAAGTCGGTCTGGGCGATCGGCAGCAAGGTCGGCCTGTTCCTGATCCAGTATGCGGTGATGAAGTCGACCGGCATCCGGCGCGCGCGCGCCATGATGGCGTCTACTTGAACTGGACGCCCACGACCTCGTAGGAGCGTGCGCCACGCGGCGTCTGGACCTCGACCGTGTCGCCGACGGTCTTGCCGATCAGTGCCCGGCCGATCGGCGACGTCACGGAGATGCTGCCCTTGCTGAGGTCGGCCTCATAGGGCCCGACGATCTGGTATTTCACCTTCTCGTCGGTGTCCTCGTCGGCCAGCCGGACAGTGGCGCCGAATTTCACGATCTTGCCCGTGAGCTTGCTGAAATCGATCACCTCGGCGCGCGAGATGATGTTCTCGATCTCGGCAATCCGGCCCTCGATGAAGCTCTGGCGTTCGCGCGCGGAGGTATATTCGGCATTCTCGGAAAGATCGCCGTGCTCGCGCGCTGCCGCGATCGCCTTGATGATCGAAGGCCGCTCAACGCTCTTCAGATGCTTGAGCTCGTCCTCGAGGCTTTTCAGCCCTTCGGCCGTCGTGGGAATCCTGTCCATTGCCGGATCGTCCTCAATGAATCGTGCGGCGTCAACGGCCAACGGACACAACCGGAAGACCCGCGGTGGGCAGGTCCGGCCGCGTCGCCCGGCATGAGCTGCCGGTGACGGGCGTCTAAAACGTCGTTTTGAAGTAGGATTGCAGCGGCGCCACGTCCAGGGCGCCGGCGCGCATTGCAGCGATTCCCTCGACCGACGCCTTGGCTCCGGCGACCGTCGTATAATACGCGATCTTGTTCATCAGCGCGGTGCGCCTGAGCGTAAAGCTGTCGGTCAGCGCGTTTGCGCCGTCGACCGTATTGAAGACGAGCTGGACCTTGCCGTCCTTCATCAGGTCGACGATATGCGGTCGGCCCTCGAGCACCTTGTTGACCCGCTGGGTCATGATGCCGTGCTTGCGCAGGAAGTCGGAGGTGCCACCGGTGGCGACCACGGTGAAGCCGAGATCGACCAGCCGCTTGACCGGCTTGACCATTGCCGCCTTGTCCTGGTCCTTGACCGACACGAAGACCACGCCCTCGAGCGGGACCTTGCTGCCGGCGCCGAGCTGCGACTTGGCAAAGGCACGGCCGAAATTGGTGTCGAGCCCCATCACCTCGCCGGTCGAGCGCATCTCGGGGCCGAGGATGATGTCCACGCCGGGAAAGCGGGCGAATGGAAAGACAGCTTCCTTGACCGCAACATGCTTGCCGCGCGCCTTCTTGATGGCCAGCGCCTTCAGCGGCTCGCCGACCATGAGCCGGGCGGCATATTTGGCGATCGGCTGGCCGGTCGCCTTGGCGACGAACGGCACGGTGCGGCTGGCGCGCGGATTGACCTCGAGCACGTAAACGTCGCCATCCTTGACGGCATACTGCACGTTCATGAGGCCCACGACCTTGAGCGCCTTGGCCATCGCCTCGGTCTGGCGCTCGATCTCGGCCAGGATCTTGGCCGGCAGCGAATGCGGCGGCAGCGAGCAGGCCGAATCGCCGGAATGGATTCCCGCTTCCTCGATGTGCTCCATGATGCCAGCCACGAAGACGTTCTGGTCCTTGTCGGCCAGTGCATCGACATCGACCTCGATGGCGTCGCGCAGGTAAGAATCGATCAGCACCGGCGTGTCGCCCGAAACCTTTACGGCTTCGCGCGTATAACGCTCGATGCCAGCGCGGTCATAGACGATCTGCATCGCCCGGCCACCCAACACGTAGGACGGGCGAATGACGACCGGATAGCCGATCCTTTCGGCGACGGCGATCGCCTGCTCCTGCGAGGTCGCCGTGCCGTTGTCGGGTTGGCGAAGCTTCAGTTCGTGGATCAACTTCTGGAAGCGGTCCCGGTCCTCGGCCAGGTCGATCGCATCGGGCGAGGTGCCGAGAATGGGGATGCCCGCCGCCTCGAGCGGCTTGGCGAGCTTGAGCGGCGTCTGGCCGCCGAACTGCACGATCAGGCCCAGCAACTCGCCGTTGCGGCGCTCGACCTCGACCAGCTCGATGACATCCTCGGCCGTCAGCGGCTCGAAGTAGAGACGGTCGGCGGTGTCGTAGTCGGTCGACACCGTTTCCGGGTTGCAGTTGACCATGATGGTCTCGTAGCCGGCTTCGCGCAGCGCGTAGACGGCGTGGACGCAGCAATAGTCGAACTCGATGCCCTGGCCGATACGATTCGGCCCACCGCCCAGGATGATGACCTTGCGGCGGTCGGTCGGCTGGGCTTCGCACTCCGCCGGATTGACGCCATCGCCCTCGTAGCAGGAGTAGAGATAGGGCGTGTGCGACTCGAATTCGGCGGCGCAGGTATCGATGCGCTTGAAGACGGGGCGTACGCCGAGGCTGTGGCGGCGCTTGACCACGTCGGCGGCGCGAAGGCTGGTGAGCTCGGCGAGCCGCTCGTCGGAGAACCCTTTCTTCTTGAGGTCGAGCAACTCCTTGGCATCGGTCGGCAGGCCGGAGGCACGCACTTCCGCCTCGATCTGCACGAGCTGCTCGATCTGCCGCAGGAACCACGGCTCGTACTTCGATGCCTGCGCGATTTCCTCGACCGTGAGGCCGTGGCGGAACGCCTGGGCGATCACCAGGATGCGGTCGGGCGTCGGCCGCGACAGCGCGCCCACGACGGCGGCCTTGTCCGGCGCGCCCTTGATTTCCATTTCGTTCAGGCCGGTGAGGCCGGTTTCCATCGAGCGCAGCGCCTTCTGCAGCGACTCCTGGAAGGTGCGCCCGATCGACATCGCCTCGCCGACGCTCTTCATCGACGTCGTGAGCAAGGCCTCGGCGCCGGGGAACTTCTCGAAGGCGAAGCGCGGAATCTTGGTGACGACGTAATCGATGGTCGGCTCGAACGAGGCCGGCGTCGAGCCGGTGATGTCGTTCAGCAGCTCGTCGAGCGTGTAGCCCACGGCCAGGCGCGCGGCGACCTTGGCGATCGGGAAGCCCGTGGCCTTCGATGCCAGCGCCGAGGAGCGCGAGACACGGGGGTTCATCTCGATCACCACCATGCGGCCGGTCGCCGGATCGACGGCGAACTGCACGTTCGAGCCGCCGGTATCGACCCCGATCTCGCGCAGGCACGCGATCGAGGCGTCGCGCATGATCTGGTATTCCTTGTCGGTGAGCGTCAGCGCCGGCGCCACCGTGACCGAATCGCCGGTGTGGATACCCATCGGATCGACGTTCTCGATCGAGCAGATGATGATGCAGTTGTCGTTGCGGTCGCGCACGACCTCCATTTCGTACTCTTTCCAGCCGAGCACGGACTCCTCGACCAGCACTTCGCCGACCGGCGAGGCTTCGACGCCGCCCTGCACGATCTCGAAGAACTCGTCGCGATTGTAGGCAATGCCGCCACCGGTACCGCCCAGCGTGAACGACGGGCGGATGATCGCTGGCAGGCCGACCATCTCGAGCGCGCGCGCCGCCTCCTCGCGATTGTGCACGACCTCGCTCTTGGGCGATTCGAGGCCGATCTTCGTCATGGCGTCGCGGAACAGCAGGCGATCCTCGGCCTTGTCGATCGCCTCGGCATTGGCGCCGATCAGCTCGACCTTGAACTTCTCGAGGCGGCCGTCGCGGTGCAGCGACATCGCCGTGTTGAGCGCCGTCTGGCCGCCCATCGTCGGCAGGATGGCGTCGGGCTTTTCCTTCTCGATGATGCGCGCCACGAAGTCCGGCGTGATCGGCTCGATGTAGGTGGCATCGGCCAGGCCCGGATCGGTCATGATCGTGGCAGGATTGGAATTCACCAGGATGACGCGATAGCCCTCGTCCTTCAGCGCCTTGCAGGCCTGCACGCCCGAATAGTCGAACTCGCAGGCCTGGCCGATCACGATCGGACCGGCGCCGATGACGAGGATGCTCTTGATGTCTGTGCGCTTGGGCATGGCTTCCGCTTACAGCAAAGCTGTCATCCTGAGCGCAGCGAAGGATCCTTCGCTGCGCTCAGGATGACAGCGCACTTTGTTTTGGGTTTCGCAGGGCACGGTCACTTGCCCTTGCTCTTGTCGATCATCTCGACGAACCGCTTGAAGAGATAGTGGCTGTCGGTCGGGCCAGGCGAGGCCTCGGGATGGTACTGCACCGAGAAGGCCGGCTTGTCGGTACAGCGGATGCCTTCGTTGATGCCGTCGAACAGCGAGACGTGAGTCACCTCGGCGTTCTTCGGCAGCGATTCGGGAATGACGCAGAAGCCGTGGTTCTGCGACGTGATCTCGACCTTGCCGGTGGTGAGGTCCTTGACCGGCTGGTTGGCACCGCGATGGCCGCGCTCCATCTTGCGCGTCTTGCCGCCGATGGTGAGCGCCAGAAGCTGATGGCCGAGGCAGATGCCGAACAGCGGCACCTTCTTGTCGAGCACGGCCTGGATCGCGGGCACGGTGTAAGCCACCGTCGCCGCCGGATCGCCGGGGCCGTTGGATAGAAACACGCCATCAGGCTTGTGGCGCAGGATGTCCTCGCCGGTCGCGGTCGCGGGCACCACCGTCACCTTGCATCCGGCGTCAGCCAGGCAGCGCAGGATGTTGCGCTTGGCGCCGTAGTCGACGGCCACCACGTGATACTTGGGCTTGGTGAGCTTGCCGTAACCCTTGCCCAGCGCCCACGCGGTCTCGTCCCACGTGTAGGTCTGCTTGGTCGTGACCTCGATGGCGAGGTCCATGCCGTCGAGGCCGGGCCACTGCTGGGCAACCTTGAGAATCTTCGGGATGTCGAATTTGCCATCGGGCGCATGGACCACGACGCCGTTGGGCGGGCCCTTGTCGCGGATGTGCCGCGTGATGGCGCGCGTGTCGACGCCGCAGATGCCTGGCAAATCGTGACTCTTCAGCCAGTCGTCGAGCGGCTTGGCCGCACGCCAGTTGGCCGGCTCTGTGATCTCGCCGCGCATGACGACACCGCGCGCGAACGGCGTGATGGTCTCGATGTCCTCGAGATTGGTGCCGACGTTGCCGATGTGCGGAAACGTGAAGGTGATGATCTGCCCGGCGTAGGACGGATCGGTGATGATTTCCTGATAGCCGGTCATCGAGGTGTTGAAGCAGACCTCGCCCACGGCGTGGCCCGCAGCCCCGATTCCCTTGCCCCAAAACACCGCGCCGTCGGCCAGCACTAGGGCGGCCGTGGCCCAACGCGGCACGGCGTCTTTCGCGCCGGCGGTCTTGGTTGAAGTCATGATTGCTTGCGTCCGTTCCGGCCCGCCCGGCGTCGCCCGGGGAGGCAACCTGCGAACCGCGCGGGTTGTAACCAAGCGGTCGCAGAGGGTCAAGGCGCGGAAGACAGCTAATTCACAAGCTATTTCAATAGCTTATTTGCTTTGCCAACAGCGATCGAGGCGATTAGTTTCCGCCGCTTAAGCTGTTGGGATCAAACCGATGCTGCGTGACAAATTGAACGACGCCATGAAAGAGGCCATGCGCGCCCGCGATCAGGCCGCGCTGGGCACGATTCGCCTGATTCTGGCGAAGCTCAAGGACGTCGATATCGCCGCCCGCACCGAGATCAGCCGCGAAGGCGTGGCCGAGGACAAGATCCTGTCGATGATGCAGGGCATGATCAAACAGCGGAACGAATCGATCGTGCTTTACGAAAAGGGCAACCGCGCCGACCTCGCCGACAAGGAAAAGGCCGAGATCGCCGTGATTGAGCGCTTTCTGCCGCAACAGATGGACGAGGCCGCCGTCGCAGCCGCCGTGCGCGAAGCGGTGGCGGCCGCCGGCGCCACGACGGTCAAGGACATGGGCGGGGTCATGGCTGCGCTGAAAGCCAAATATGCTGGCCAGATGGACTTCGCCAAGGCCTCGGCCGCGGTGAAAAAGACCCTCGCCGGCTGACCATCCCCGTTTTCCCCCGCGCCATCACTGGCGCGGCGGGGTTCGCATCGTCATTTTAGACGCATGGCGTTTCCACCGGGTTTCCTCGACGAACTGCGCGCGCGCCTCAGCCTGTCCGACGTGGTCGGTCGCAAGGTATCGCTGAAGCGTCGCTCGGGCAGCGAATACGCCGGCCTCTGCCCTTTCCACAACGAGAAGACCCCGTCCTTCACGGTCAACGACAAAAAGGGCTTCTATCACTGCTTCGGCTGCGGCGAGCATGGCGACGCGGTGGGCTTCGTGATGAAGACCGAGGGGCTCTCGTTCCCCGAGTCGGTCGAGAAGCTCGCGCGCGAGGTCAATCTGCCGGTGCCGCGCTCAACGCCGGCCGAACGCGAGCGCGCCGAACGCGCTTCGACCCTTCAGGAGGTCGTCGAACTGGCGACACGCTGGTTCCAGAAACAGTTGCGCCTGCCGGTTGGCCGCCACGGCCTCGACTATCTCCGTGGCCGCGGGCTCAGCGACGAGACGATCGACGATTTCCGCCTGGGCTTCGCGCCCGACACGCGCGACGGCGCGATCGCGGCGCTGAAGCGCGAGAACGTGCCGATCGACAAGATCGTCGAGGCAGGACTCGCCATCCAGCCCGAGGACAACCGCGATCCCTACGATCGCTTCCGCGGCCGCGTGATCTTCCCGATCGCCGACCGGCGCGGCCGGATGATCGCCTTCGGCGGACGCGTGATGGGCACGGGCGAGCCGAAGTATCTCAACTCGCCCGAGACGCCGCTGTTCCACAAGGGTGCCAACCTTTATTGCCTCGACCGCGCGCGGCAGGCCGTGACCAAGGACCAGCCGGTGATCGTGGCCGAAGGCTACATGGACGTGATCGCGCTCCACGGCGCGGGCTTCACCGGCGCAGTGGCGCCGCTCGGCACCGCCCTCACCGAAGGCCAGCTGGGCGAACTCTGGAAACTCGCCGACGAGCCGTTTCTCTGTTTCGACGGCGACAATGCCGGCCGCCGTGCGGCCTCGCGCGCCGCCGAACGCGCGCTGCCGCTGTTGCGGGCTGGCAAGAGCCTCCGCTTTCTCGCGCTTCCCGCCGGCGAAGACCCCGACAGCGTGATCCGCAACCGTGGCGCCGAAGCCATCCGGCGCGTCCTCGATCTCGCCCGCCCGCTGTCCGACGTGGTGTGGGAGATGGAGACCGAGGGCAAAGCAGCCGATACACCGGAGCGCCGCGCCAGCCTTCAGCGCGCGGTCGAACAGCGCGTCGCCGAGATCGCCGATCCGATGGTCCGGGACTACTACCGGACCGACATGCGCAACCGGCTCAACCGGATACGCCGGCCGGATGCACCGGCCTGGCGGCCCGGCGAGCGACGGCCATTTCGGCGGCCGGGGGATCCCGCCCCCACCCCCTTTTCAGCCGGTTCGGCCGCCCGCCAGTCGAGCCCCGAAGCCGACGGCGCGCGCCAGGAACGGGCGCTGCTGGGCGCGCTGATCGAACGGCCGGCGCTCCTCCACATCCTGGCCGAGGATCTGGCGGCCTTGCCGATCGCCAACCCCGATCTTGCGCGGCTACGCAGCGGCCTGCTCGATGCCCTGTCGATGATCCCCCTGGGGGTCGATCCGGCGGCCGACGAGGCCATCGTCCAAGGGGCCATGACCGAGGGAACCACAGGGGAGACCTCCCTTGAAGGCCGCCTGATCGAGGAACATCTCCAGCGGACCGGCCTGGGCAGCCTGGCCACCGCCGCCCGGATCAAGGCCCGGGAGGTATTCCGGGACGACCCGCCGGACGGCGACGGCCGGGTCGGGCAATGGCGCCGGGCGGCCCGCCATATGAGCCAGCTCACGGCCGATCCGGAGGAACTCAAGCGGGCGGAAGAAGCCTTGGCGGGGGACATGAGTGAGGAAAACCTGCGGCGCCTGCAGGCCATTCTCGATCGGATGCGGCGGGAAAGCGTCGAATCCGGCGCCGGATAGCAGGCTTGCAGCCGAATATGGGGGACGACCCTATCGGCGCTTGAACTTAACCCCCATATAGTAGAAGGGTAGTTTTAGCGGGATCGCCCTTCCGCACCCCCTTCTTGCAGCCAAATTCGCGGCCTGACCGGCCGTCGGACCCGTTTGTCGCACCCAAGGAACAGTAATGGCGACCAAAACCGCGACCGCAGCCCAGCCCGAAGCCACCGAGGCCCGCGAAGAAGGCCCCGATGCCCCCCTACTCGATACCCTCGGCGCCGAGCTCAAGAAGCTCGTCCAGAAGGGCAAGGAGCGCGGCTACGTCACCTATGACGAGTTGAACGCCGCCCTGCCGCCCGACGAAGTGTCCTCCGAGCAGATCGAGGACACGATGGCGATGCTGTCGGAAGCCGGCGTCAACGTGGTCGAGGCCGAGGAGCAGGAAGAGGCTCCGGCCGCCACCCCGGCCGAGCCGGCCAAGACCGCCGTGGTCGCTGCCGAAGCGACCGGCGAGGACGAGGAACTCGGCCGCACCGACGATCCCGTCCGCATGTATCTGCGCGAGATGGGCAGCGTCGAGCTGCTGAGCCGCGAAGGCGAGATCGAGATCGCCAAGCGCATCGAGGCCGGCCAGGACAAGATGATCGGCGGCATCTGCGAGAGCCCGATGACGATCACGGCGCTGCTGGCCTGGCGCGACGCGATCAACGAAGGCCGCATCCTGCTGCGCGACGTGATCGACCTCGAGGCGACCCAGGGCGGCGCCCCCGGCGAGGCCAAGGCCGCGATGGCAGCCAACCCGCCGCCGCCGGCGATGCCGCGTCCGGCGATGCCCAAGCTCGTGCGACCGGCCGCGCCCGCCGTCAACGGCAACGGCGCCGCCGCAGCACCCGGCGAAGCCGCGGCCGAAGGCGCCGAGGACAACGAGGAGAATGCGCTGTCGCTGTCGGCGCTCGAGGAGAAGCTCAAGCCCGAGGTGCTGCGCAACCTCACCAAGATCGCGCGCGTCTATCTCGACATGTCGAAGGTGCAGAACCGGCGCCTGTCGACCCTCAACCGCGGCCAGAAGCCCAGCCCGGAATTCGAGAAGAGCTACGAGAAGCACCGCAAGAAGATCGTCGACCTGGTTCGCCAGATCCACATCAATGCCAACCGCATCGAGCAGCTCAAGCTCGCGCTGTACGACCTCAACCGTCGTCTGATGATGATCGAGGGCAAGCTCCTGCGCATGGCCGAGGGCTTCCGCATCCCACGCCAGGACTTCCTCGACAATTATCTGAACCACGAGATCGATCCGAACTGGCTCGAGAAGGTCGGCAAGCTGCCGGGCAAGGGCTGGAAGGACTTCGCCAAGAAGAAGGGCGCCGAAGTCGAGAAAATGCGCGAGGAAATCCGCGTCATTTCCGACCACGCCGGCGCGCCGATCTTCGAATACCGCCGCATGGTCAAGACCGTGCAGGACGGCGAGCGCGAGATGATGCGCGCGAAGAAGGAGATGATCGAGGCCAACCTGCGCCTCGTGATCTCGATCGCCAAGAAATACACGAACCGCGGCCTGCAGTTCCTGGATCTCATCCAGGAGGGCAACATCGGCCTGATGAAGGCGGTCGACAAGTTTGAGTACCGCCGCGGCTACAAGTTCTCGACCTACGCCACGTGGTGGATCCGTCAGGCCATCACGCGCTCGATCGCGGACCAGGCGCGCACCATCCGCATCCCGGTGCACATGATCGAGACCATCAACAAGCTGGTCCGCACCAGCCGCCAGATGCTGCACGAGATCGGCCGTGAGCCGCAGCCCGAGGAGTTGGCCGAGAAGCTCGGCATGCCGCTCGAGAAGGTGCGCAAGGTTCTGAAGATCGCCAAGGAGCCGATCAGCCTTGAGACGCCGATCGGCGACGAGGAGGATTCGCATCTGGGCGACTTCATCGAGGACAAGAACGCGGTGATCCCGCTTGAGGCCGCGATCCAGGGCAACCTGCGCGAGAGCACGACCCGGGTACTGGCGACGCTGACGCCGCGCGAGGAGCGCGTGCTGCGCATGCGCTTCGGCATCGGCATGAACACCGACCACACGCTGGAAGAGGTCGGCCAGCAGTTCTCGGTCACCCGCGAGCGCATCCGGCAGATCGAGGCCAAGGCGCTGCGCAAGCTGAAGCATCCCAGCCGGTCGCGCATGTTGCGGAGCTTCCTCGACCAGGGCTGACGGCAGGCCGATGACACGCGACCTGATGGCCGACCGCGTCGTCCACGTGGTCGGCATCGGCCTGGGAACAGCCGCCGCAATTGCCATCGTCCTCGTGACCGTGATTGACGGCGAGCCCGGCGATCTGGTCCCCATCCTGATATATGCCAGCGGCCTTCTGGCCATGCTGGGCTGCTCGGCGGCCTACAACGTCTTTCATACCAGCGCGCGACGCGACTGGCTCAGGCGCTTCGATCATGCCGCGATCTTCGCCATGATCGCCGGCACCTACACACCCTTCACCACGCGCCTGCCCGGCGGCTGGGCCGTGGGTCTCACCGCCGCCATCTGGACGGTCGCGGCGGCTGGCATCGCGCTCAAGCTCTGGCAGCCGCGCCGCATCGAGACGATCTCGATCGTCCTTTATCTGGCACTGGGCTGGATAGGCCTTGTCGCAGCGGATTCGTTTCTGGCGGCGCTCGATGCTCGCACGCTCGCCCTGCTTGCACTGGGCGGGATCGTCTACACGGCGGGCGTCGCGTTCCATCTATGGCGCCGGCTGCCTTACCAGAATGCCATCTGGCACGGCTTCGTGCTTGTGGCGGCAAGCGTGCACTATGTCGCCGTGATCGGGCTCATCTTGGACGCTTGAGCGTCACATTAGCCGGCGCCCACCCCTAGGAACCAAGTGCAGGCTACGACGTTTAATCCCCTGCCATACCTGCATGGAGGGACCTTGGCCGACACCAGCATGTCTCCGAACAACAACGGCCTGCTCTACGCCATCATCGGTGCGCTCGTGGTCGTGGTCGCGGGCGGTGGCTTCTATCTCTATAAGATGGACACAGCCGCACCGCTAACGCCCACCCCCATAGAAGCCGCCAAGCCCGTGCCAGCACCGCCGCCGGCCGCCGCGCCGCGGCCGACGCCGCCGCCGGCCGCGCCGGCCGGGCCTTCCGCCACCCAGCTCAACCAGGCACGCAGCTACATAGCCGACGCCCGTCGCTTTGCCACTGCCGGCGACTTCACTAGAGCCGAGACCGCGCTGCAAGCAGCAGACACGGCTATTCCCGGAGTCGCCGAGACCGCCGCCGCGCGCCGCGAGATCGCGGAGATGCGTACCACCCGCGGCCAGCTCGCGCCCCTGATCAACCAGGCGCGCCGCGCCATCGACCGTGGCGACTTCGTCACCGCCGATCGCGCCCTCGACGAGGCCGAGCGGCTGTACCCCAACGCCCCCGAAGTGATCGATGCTCGACGCGACTTGCGCGCGGCCCAGCGTCAGGGCGCGCAGCCCGGCCCACAGGATATGCGGGTGACGGTGCTTCTCACCGCGGCGCGCGCCGCGATCGCCTTGGGCGACTTCGCCTCGGCCGACCGTGCGCTCGACGAGGCCGAACGGATCGACGGGCGCGATCCCGCCGTGCGGCAGGCCCGTGCCGAGCTCGCGGCGGCGCAACGGCCCCGGCCGCCCCGCTAACCCACCGGAAATTGCACGGTCGTCTCAAGGCGCGCGCACCTCGCGAACCTTGTTCTCGAATCCCGTATAGTCTGCGGCACAGGGAACGAGCGGCTGGAGCGAGCATGGCGGACATCATCGAGGAATTGCGCGGTAAAGCACACGAGAGCGAGCTTCTCGCGCGCGCTGCTGCGGAAATCGAGGCGCTGCGCCGGGCGGCCGTCGTCGTCTGGCAGCCCATGGAGTCGGCGCCAAAGGACGAAGGACCGTTGCTGCTGTTCTGCCCCGGCCTTTCGGGTCATGTCGTCGACGAGATCGTGATCGGAGCCTGGTTGTTCGACGCCAACCGGCGAACGTTCGGCTATTGGACGAGCGACGTCGGCAGGCTCGATCTCGGCTTCGTCGAGACAGGCCCTTGGATCGAGTATGCCGAGTTGCATCCGGAACGATGGGCACGGCTGCCGAAGCGGCCTCATGAATCAGATTTTATCTGACTCCGACCGGCCGTTGCCAGACGGCAACTCAAGCCGCCAGCTTGTAAAGCTCCACCACGTTGTCGCGGAGGATGCGCTTGCGCAGTTCAGGCGCGAGATGCCCGGTCTGCTCCTTGATCACGTCCTGACTCCAAGGCCAGGTCGAATCGCTGTGCGGGAAGTCGTTGGCCCACATGAGCTGGTGAGGTGCGAGATGATCAGCGAATTGGAACGCCGTCCAATCGTCCTGGAAGGTGAGCGCGATGTGGTCCCGGAAATATTCCGACGGCAGGCGCTGGAGTTCCTGACCCTTCATCCAGTAGCGGTGCCGCTTGTAGGCATGGTCCATGCGGTACATGAAATGCGGCGCCCAGCCGGCGTCGGCTTCGACGCAGACCACGCGCAATTTCGGATGCCGCTCGAACACGCCGGAGAAGACCAGCATGCCCATGATGTCCTGGCAGCCGCGGATGATGCTGAGGAAGCCGTTGATTTTGGGGCCGCGCGGCTTGACCAGGGTATTGTCGCTGCTCGAGGTAAGGATGTGCCACGATAGCGGCATCTCAAGAGCGACGGCGGCTTCCCAGAACGGATCGTAGGCCTCGTTGTCGTAGTCGAGCTCGCCGGGATTGCCAGGCATCATGACGCCCTTGAAGCCCATCGCCTTGATGCGCTCAAGGTCGGCGATGCCTTCCTTCACCGTGCGCATCGCAGTCTGGCCCATGCCGACGAGGCGGTCGGGAGCATGGCTGCAGTAGGTCTGGAGCCAGCGGTTATAAGCGTCGAAGCAGGCCTTCTTGTAGTCGAAGTCGGGATGGTTGCAGATCAGCATGCCGACCGTCGGATAGATGATCTCGGCGGCGACGCCGTCCTTGTCCTGATCGGCAAGGCGGGTCGTGGGATCCCAGCCGCTCCTGTGCAGGTCGTCGAATTTCGCGCCGCCGATCCTGATGTCCTTGGGGGCGACACCGGCCGCCGCCACCAACCCCATGGGGACCGGCGTCTTCATGCCGTCGACGAGGTAGATGTCGCCCATGCCCTCCTTGTTGACGATACGCGGGGCGCGCTCTCGGAAGGCGGGATCGATATGGTCGATGTAGCAGTTGGGCGGCTCGGTAATGTGCGAATCGGCTGAAATCGGGCGCCAGTCCATGCGTTTCCCCTTGGCCTGTTGGAAGACCTTTAGGGCCCAAGGGTAGGCAGAGCCGAAGTGCCGCGGCAAGCCATCGCGGAACGGCCGTTTCGGACGGCGGCAGCGGTTGAACCGCCCGTCCCCCTATGGCATATCCCCGCCGCGCCCGGTTCCGACCGGTGCCGCACGCTGCCGTAGCTCAGTGGTAGAGCACCCCCTTGGTAAGGGGGAGGTCCACAGTTCAATCCTGTGCGGCAGCACCATTTTTCCGCCGGGCTACTGCTTCTTTCTGACGTTCCAGAACACCGGCGCCGGCGATTCGAGATTGCCGGTGACGGTGGTGCGGCGCGCCATCGGCACGTTGTACTGGCCCAGATTGGCATGAGTCGGGTACTCCGAGACGCGCACCTGGATCGCCTCGGCAAGTTCCTTGCGCTTTGCATCATCGGTCGTGCGGGCAAAGGCGTCGCGCAGCTCCTCCAGCTTCGCATCGCAGGGCCAGCCGATCGCGGCCTTGTCGCAGGCGCCGCTCACGAACGAGGAAACGATCGGGTTGAGAAGGTCGGCCGACACCCAGGCTGTCATGAAGCCGCTCCAGCCGCCCGCGTTGAGCGGTTCCTTGCGGGCACGCCGCGAAAGCACCGTCTGCCAATCCATTGCCTGCATGTCGACCGTGAAGCCACCGCGCTCGAGCAGCGACTTGACGATCGGCGTCAGCCGGCCGGTGTTGGTGTCGGTGGCGAATAACAGCACCACCGGCGTACCGTCATAGCCTTCCTGCTTCAGGATCTCCTTCGACTTGGCGAAGTCGGAATTGAGCTTGTCCTCGAAACCCTTGTCAGTGGCGAACGGCGTGCCGCAGATGAAGAGCGCCTTGCACTCCTTGTAGTATTTCGGATCGTTGATGGCGGCGAGCAGGAAGTCCTTCTGGTTCAGCGCATAGAGCGCGGCCTGGCGGATCTTCGGATTGTCGAACGGCTTGTGCAGCACGTTGAAGCGGAAGCTGTACTGGCTGCCCAGCGGATTGAAGTCGATGACCTGGATGTTCTTGTCCTTCTCCAGGAGTGGCAGCATCTCGATCAGCGGCTGCTCGAGCAGGTCGATCTCGCCGTTCATCAATGCGTTGGCCGCGGTCTGTGGATCGGTGATGTTGATCCACTCGAGGCGGTCAACATAGACGTTCTTGCCGCCCGACAGGGCCGAAGGCGGTTCGGCGCGCGGCTTGTAGTCCTTGAACTTGTCGTAGACCAGCGTCTCGCCCGGCCGCCACAGGTCGCGGCGGAAGACGAAGGGGCCGGAGCCCACAAACTCGGAGATCTGCGTCCCCGGCGGCGTGTCGGCGATGCGCTTGGGCATGATGAAGGGCACGAGCGAGCTGGGCTTGCCGAGCGACTCCAGCACCAGGCCGTAGGGCTCCTTCAGGGTGAGGGTGAAGGTGCGGGCGTCGATCGCCTTCAGCTCCTTCGTGAAATCCATCAGCTTCTGGCCCATCGCGTCGCGCGCCGCCCAGCGCTTGAGTGAGGCGATGCAGTCCTCCGAGGTCACCGGCTGGCCGTCGTGGAACTTGAGCCCATCGCGCAGGGTGAAGGTGTAGACGAGCTTGTCGTCGCTCACCTTCCAGGCCTCGACCATCTGCGGTTTGACCGCGAGCTTGTCGTCGACGCCAAACAGCGTGTCGTAGACCATGTAGCCGTGGTTTCGCACGATGTAGGCGGTGGTCCAGATCGGATCCAGGATCTTCAGATCCGAGTGCATGACCACCTTCAGCGTCTGGGCCTGCGCCGAAGCCGACAACAGCGTTGTCGCGAAGGCGGCAAGCGCCCATTTCACAGTCCGCCCGTTCAGAACCCGCATGGCCTGCCTCCTTGTTCTCGCGTTTTTCCGACCCTATCGTCCCTTTGCGCAGCCTATGCAACAGGCGTGCCTTGGGGAGTGTAGCGCATGACATCGCGGCCAACGTCTATTCGCAATGTTCCGTGGGCCGTGGTGCGCGATGGCGCTGCCTCCCGGCATGTCTACCGCCGCGACATCGACCTGTTCCTGAAGGACGGCCGCATCGCCGAGATCACCCCGGCCGGGGTGCGGCCGCAGGAGGCGGGCGAGCCGGCGCTCGACGGGCGCGGGATGCTGGCCCTGCCGGGCCTGGTCAACATCCACAGTCACCCCAGCACCGAGCCGGGCTACCGCGGCGTGCGCGAGGACCATGGCGTGCCTGAACAGCAGATGACCGGCCTGATGGAGCGCCTGCAGGCCTTTCGCCTGGGTGACGACGGCCGCCAGGGGGCGGCGACGCTGGCCTATTCGGAGATGCTGCGCGCCGGTACGACCACAGCCTGCGACATTACCGTACCGTTCGAGGGCTGGCTGGAAACGATGGCGCAAAGCGGTATGCGCTTCTACGCAGCGCCCACGTTTGCCTCGGCGCGTTGGGGCATGGCCTCGCCGCAGACCGTGACCTGGAAGTGGGACGAGGCCAGCGGGCTGGCGCAGTTCGAGAAGGCCAAGCGGGTCATGGCCGACGCCGAGGCACACAATTCCGGCCGGCTCGACGCCATGGTCTTCCCGGCCCAGATCGACACGGTGACGCCCGAGCTGTTCGCGGCGGGCCGCAGGCACGCCGACGACAATAGCCTTCGCTTCTCGACCCATATCAGCCAGTCGGTGGTTGAGGTGCGGGAAATGATCCGGCGCCACAACATGACGCCGGTGCAATGGGCGGCGGCGCAGGGTCTTCTGAAGGCTGACACCGTACTGGCGCATTGCATCCTGCTCGACGAGCATCCACAGATCCGCTGGCATACATCGAAAGATCTCGACCTGATCGCCGATTCCGGCGCCTCGGTAGCGCACTGTCCGCAACCCTTTGCCCGCTATGGCCTGGCGATGGATCACATCGGCCGCTACCGCACGCGCGGCGTCAACGTCGGCCTCGGCACCGATTGCGCGCCGCACAACCTGATTGAGGAGATGCGGCTTGCCATCGTGGCCGGCCGGCTGATGAGCGAGGACATCCGCAGCCTTGATACGGCCGGCGCCTTCGAGGCGGCGACGCTGGGCGGCGCGGCCGCCCTGGGCCGTGACGATATTGGGGCGCTGGCGCCCGGCATGGCCGCCGACATCGTACTTGTCGATCTCGGTCACCCACTGATGCAGCCGGCGCGCGACCCGTTGCGCTCGTTCGTCTTCCACGCCGCCGACCGCGCCGTGCGCACGGTACTGGTCGACGGCGAGATCGTACTGGCGGATGGCAATCCCGTGCATCTTGATCCTGCGGCCGCCATGGAACGCGTTGCTGAGGCGCAGGCGCGCATGCTCAGAGACTCGGTGAAGCACGACTATCTCGGCCGCGATGACGAGACCATCTCGCCACTGTCTCTCGAGGTGCGCTGATGTCGAAAAACTCCAATTGCGCGAGAAGCCTTCGACTTCCTTGGCCGCCCAATCGAGCGTCTTTTCCATGGCCTCGCCCTTGAAGTGGCGGACCGCCATCTGGGTTTGGATGGCCTGGACGTAGATGCCTTCGCCGATCTTGTGCGGTGCCGGCGCGCCGGCGATCGACAGGATCTGGTGATTGAACGGATTGGGGTAGTGATAAAGCGTGCCCTTGGGCGGCGCCTCTTCCGCCCAGGTCTCGAGCGTCGTCAGATTGGCAAACGAGGGCAGATCGTAGCCGCCGCTCGCGTCCACCATCTTCTCGATCGCTGAGGGCTGCGAGAGGCAGGCGATCACGCTCTTGCCCGCCGACTGGTTCTTGCTGAAGTTCCAGACACCCCAGAAGTATGGCACAAACGGCGCGTAGCGGCCCTTGGGGCCGGCAGCGAAGTCATGCGTCCAGAGCTTCTCGGCGATCGCCGGCATCGCGCTTGGCAACAGCCCAGGCGCTGGGCGGATGCATGATCAGTGCGCCCTTGCCCGATATCAACCACTTGTTGTTTGAGGCATCGTCCCACGCCGGAGCGTCGGCCGGCAGGAAGGCCATCAGCCTCTTGTAGTAGTCGAGCGCCTGACGCAAGGCATCGCTCTTGACCGTGATGTCGCCCTTTTGATTCACGAGTTGGGCGCCAAAGCCATGGAAGATCGCGCCGGCCGTGTCGACATTATCGCCGGTCGTGCCGACGCCGATGCCGAAGGCATGACCGCCCTTGTGGCAGGCTTCAGCCGCCTTCAGGAACGTGTCGAAGGTCCAGGCGTCGGCGTTGGGCGGCGAACCGGCGGGATACATCGCCTGGACGTCGATTCCGGCCAGGTCCTTCATGAGGTCGATGCGCGAGCACGGGCCCTTGATCTGGCTGCCGACCGTGGCCGGTACGGCCAACCACTTACCGTCGACCTTGCCGAGATATTCGACCGTAACGTTCACGGCACCGTTCTACTTGATCAACGGCTCCATGACGTCGTTCATGGGGACCAGCAAGTCGGCGTAGCGCGACGGCAGCCAAGTCGGGAAGGCGAAGACGTCGTGGCCGGACTTGGCCTGCGATTCAGCGGCGCCGGTCGGCAGCAACTTGTTGCCCTGCGAAGTGATGAAGTCGATGGAGACGTCGACCTTCTCCCTGGCCGCCCACTCCTCGATCAGCTTCTTGGTGGCGTTGTTGGCGTTGGGCACCCAATGGTCCCATAGCGCCAGGGAGGTTTTCCGGCGGCACGGGCGCCACGCACGAACGGTGCGGCGACAAAGGCCGCGGAAGCGGCGGCAAAGACGAGACGACGACGCGCGATCTTCGCTGAAGTCATTGCCTTCCTCCCTGGAGTTGGTCCTCCCCATTTCCGGTCAGGGGAAACGCCAGGGAGGCTTTATCTTTCGGGCAATGGAATTCCGCTTAACGGTACATAAAGTTGAACTATATCATCAGCCTGGCGGGCCAGCTTGTCGTCCCCGAATGACTTCGTATGCGACCACGAGGCCGAGGATCGCGATGCCGATCAATCGGGCCGCCACCATGCCGCCGACCCAGTCATCGATCAGATCGGGAAACATCAGCGACACGCCGGCGGCGAAGCAGGCCACGCGCGCGACCACGCTGAGCGGACGGGTGATATGGCCCTGGGCTGCGAAGGCCAGCGCCACCACACCGGCCGCCGCGCCGATCGTCACCCAGACAGCCCAGCCCCAGCTCATGCCATTGGGGAATTCGAGCAACAGGCCGCTGCCGATCGGGTCGAGTACGAAGATGAACGGCACCAGGAAGGCCGGCAGTGCGTACTTCCAGCTCTGAAGCGTGGTGATGTAGGGATCGGCGCGTGTGATCGTGGCGGCGGCAAACGGCGACAGCGCCGTGGGCGGCGACACTTCCGAAAGGACGGCATAGTAGAAGATGAACATGTGCGCGGCATAGTCGGGCACGCCGAGCTTGATCAGTGCCGGGGCCGCGATCACCGCGCACATGATGTAGGAGGCCGTGACCGGCACTGCGAGGCCGACCACCCAGACGATCAGCGACGTGTAGAGCGCCGTCCAGAACAGCGAGCCGCCGGCGAGATCGATGACGATGGACGAAAATTTCAGCGCCAAGCCGGTCTTGGTAGTGACGCCGACGATGATGCCGGCGCAGGCGCAGGTGGCGGCGACGCCCAGCGCCTGGATCGCGCCGTTGGCCAGGGCGGGGATGAGCTTGCGCGGCCACAGCGCGGTATCGGCGCGCAGGAAGCTCACCAGGATGGCGAGCAGGATCGACCAGAACACCGCGTAGGTCGCCGAATAACCCCAGATCATCAGCACGACGACCGAGATCAGCGATGTGAAATGGAAACCGTAGCGCTGCACGAGCTGGCCCAGCGTCATGTCGATCGCCGGGTCGACGGCGCGCAAGCTGTACTTGCGCGCGTCGATCTCGGTCATCACCAGCAGGCCGAAGTAGTAGAGGCAGGTGGGGATGATCGCCATCCGCACGATGTCGAGATACGACATCTTGAGATACTCGGCGATCAGGAAGGCGGCGGCGCCCATGACCGGCGGCGACAGGATGGCGCCAAGACCGCCGGCCGCAAGCAGGCCGCCCGCGGCCGACTTGCCGTATCCGGCCTCGCGCATGATCGGCCAGGCTACCGTACCGATGGTCACGGTCGTGGCGACCCCCGAGCCCGAGGGGCCGCCCAACAGGAATGACGACAGCACGACGGCACGGCCGGCAGCGTTGGGCTGGCCCTTCATGGCACGAAGCGCGAAATCGATGAAAAAGCGGCCGGCCCCGGAAGCCTGCAGGATGGCGCCGAAGATGGTGAACAGCACGATCAGGCTGGCCGAGACGTCGATCGCCGAGCCGAAGATGCCGTTCAACGTCATGTACGTTTCGGCGATCATGTCGGAGAGCGGGTAACCCTTGTGCGTCCACGGCGCCGGCAGGTAGTTGCCCCACAGCGCATAGGCGAAGAACGTCATCGACAGGACCGGCATGATCCAGCCCGTCGCCCGGCGCGTCGTTTCGAGCACCAGCACGATCAGGATCGCGCCTACGACCAGATCCTCGGGCGTCGGCGAGACATAGCGGTCGAGGAAGTCGTCGACGCCGTCGAGGCTGGTCCAGGTGCCGCCCGTCATCATGTACCAGATGACGCCGACCGACAGGGCCGCGCCCACGATGTCCCATGGCGCGATGCGGTTGCGCCAGCTCTTTACCGCCGGAAACAGCAGAAACACCAAGGACAGTGCGAAGGCGACATGGATCTCGCGCAGGCTCTGCTGGTCGATCGTGCTGGCGGCTGCGTAGAGATGGAACAGCGTCATGGCGACGGCAATCGACGTCAGCAACCGGCCGTACCAGCCGGCGAACCGGCTGATCTCACCCTCCTCCTGTTCGATCAGCTCCTCGACCTTGCGGCGCTCTTCGTCGCTCAGCAGTCCGGCCTGTACCGTCATGTCGTCCCCATCCCCAAAAGGAACGGGGCTGCCGCCTCGGGCGAGAGCCCCGACCCGTGTCTGCCGCCGTTACGAGAGCTTGATGCCCTTCTCGGCGAAGAACTTCTCCGCGCCAGGATGGAACGGCACCGAGGAGTTCGCCTGCTTCTGATTCGCCGGCGTCATGTCTGTCACCGCCTTGTGGGTGGCCAGCAAGTCCGGATAGTTCTCCCACACCGTCTTGATGATGGTGTAGGCTTGGTCGTCCTTCATCGAAGCCGGCACGACCAGGACGTTCCAGATGGCGATCACCGGCACGTCGGCGTCGACGCCCGGATACGACTTGCCCTTGATGACGCTGGGCGCAAAGACCGGTCCATACTTCTTGTTGAGCTCCGGCACCATGTCGGCATTGGGGAGCAGCTTCATCTTCACGCCCTGGGTGGCCGCGAGATCGGTGATCGCCGCGACCGGCGGGCCGCCGTTGAAGAAGTAGCCATCGAGTTTGCCGTCCTTCATGGCGTTGGTGCTCTCGGCCGGCGAGAGGCGCTCGCGCTTGATGTCCGCCACCTTGAGGCCGAGTTCGTCCATCATACGCAGCGCCATTACTTCCGAACCGCTGACCGGCGAGCTGGTCGAGATGCGTTTGCCCTTGATGTCGGAGAGCTTGTTGATGCCGGTGCCCTCCATCGTGACGAAGTGGACCAGGTTGGGATAGACGACGCAGAGCGTGCGCGACTCGACGGGCTTGCCCACGAACTTGTCGAGGCCCTTGATGGCATCATAGGCGGTGTCGCACTGGGTCAGCGCCATCTGCGCCTTGCCGTCGCGTATCATGTGCATGTTGGCGACGGAGCCCGCGGTCGCCTCGGCGGTGACCGCCCAGCCCGGCACCTTCTTGGTGAGGATGTTGCCCATGGCGCCGCCCAGCGGATAGTAGACGCCGCCGGTCGTGCCAGTGGCGATCGAGAATTGCTGGGCCTGCGCCAGGGCGGGACCCGCAAAGGCCCCGGAGAGGCCTAGCGCACCGGCCGTGCTTCCAGCCGCGATAAATTGGCGTCTTTTCATGTAGATTCCCTCCAACGAACGCATCCGGTCTTGCCGGGGCCGCGGAAGAAACCATGGCGCCAGCGCCCAGGCAACAGCAGAACCGAACAACAACTGACGATCGTTGACCGGATTTGTCATGAGGTGTTCGGCCCCACCCCCCTTTCCCAGAGCGCGCGCTCCGCGGCCCGGCGGCGGACGAGGCCAGGCAATTTGCACGCACCTGCAAAGACCCAGCGGTCGAACTGTGGCCCGGCCTCGGTGACGCGACCGACGTTGACCAGGCGTCGCAGCGTCGACGCCGCCAACGCTCCCTCGCCGAGGTTGAAGGTGAAGCTCACCAAAGCATCGAAGCACAGATCTCCAAGCGGCATATCGATCAGCCGGCACACAGCGCTTTCGTAGCGCGGGAGATCCTTGCGTAGCAGCGCCTCGCCCTCTTCCAGTGAAAGAGGTACTTCGAAACGCTCGTCAGCCTGGACGAGGTGTCCGTAGCCGATCGTTGGAAAACCCGCGGGGCAAGCATAGGTCACGGGTGAGAAGCCCTCGAAGGCGCGAATCAGGGAAACACCAGCCTCGCCGGTGGCCCTTGGACTTCCCTGGGGGCTCATCGCCGCCCCCGTTCCTTGTTGAAGGTGCGATTGCCGAACCAGAAAGTGACGATGGCTGCCCACACCGCCCAATCCTCCTCACCCCACATCGAGAGCAGCGTTGCGGCAGAGCCGCTGTGATCTTGCTGCAGGATGGCGAACTGTGCCGCCTTCACGGCGGCATAGAGGGCAAAGAAGCAGAGCGTCAGAAAAGGCCGGACGAAGCCATTGAAGCCATCTACCCACTTCACGTCCGAGGGTCTGAGGGCCGCGCTAAAAGCCGCCAGCTCACTCTGAACGTCGGCATGCGTATTGATCTCAGCCATCTTGGCGGAATGACCGGCCTGTATCATCTGGAGTTGGAAGTCGCCCTGCGTGCGGAGCATCTCGAGCTCCTGGACGTGGTTTTGCTTCTGCTCGAAATAGCCGATCAAACGCGGTGCCAGGGAACCCAGAAGGCCCACAATCGAACCCAGCAAAGCAAGCATGTATCACCTCATGAAAGTTGAAAGGTCCTGGTGAAGAAGAACCAGGCGACGAACGACAGGCCGCCGATCGCACTGGTCAGCATGGCCGCAAGCGTCGACCAGCCCAGCGCCTCGATGCGGCCCACCCGCTCGCGAATGGCACCATAACGTTCGGCACAGACCGCCTCGTGACTGCTGAGGCGCTTGTCGATGTCGTGGATGTCGGGAGGGACCATCGCAGTCTCCTGTTAGGGTCATGGTCATGGAAAGTGCCGCCTGCCGCGTTCGCGACCGGCCTCGAAGCCCGCGTTTATGCGGCTTTATCGTTTTTTGGCCGAGACACCCGGATGTTACGCTTTTGTCCAACTTGTCTCCGGGCGCACGCTGGGCCGACGCTGAATCGTCGATCTTGTTTGGCTTTCATGTCGCTCAGGTGGAGGCGCGCAAGACGCCCCGGGGACACCTCCGAGCCCTCATCCAGGCGGGGAGGCTCATGCGGTCGGTTGGCTCCGCCGTCGTCGTGTTTCAAAGCACGGTCAGGACCGTGCTGGCTGATTGGGCGAGCGTCCCGTCTCGGGACGCGCCTGTAGATTGCTGTCGCCTTAGAGGGTGGCCGACAGCCGGAACAGATCGTCGAGTTGTTCTGTCAGCCCGACGGTCGCGGCGACCGACCGCAAGTGTGGATCGTCGCGACGGAATGTTGGCGAGAGCCACAACTCCTGCGTCAGCACGTCCGCGCGGGCCACGGCGTCACGGACTTCCGTGAGCTTGCCGATGTGATTTAACACCCGGATCAACTGCCCACGCGTGGCACTCGACGGCACCGGATCGGCGAGTCGTGCCAGCTCGGCATCGACCTCTTCCTCAGTCGGCGCCACGAATCCCTTGGGCAGGTTCGGCCCCCACATCACGTTTGCATAAGTGTCGTCGATGTTCGAAAACTCCGCGCCGTAGGCAGCGAATGGCCGCAGCGCCTTGAGGGCACTTGTCAGGTCCGTCATTAGAACCTCCCGGTGTAGGACAGGCCGACATGGCCTGGACCGTTGGAGCCGCTGGGGGCGTTGTAGAAAGTCATGGTGAAGCTGACGTTCCCGACTTCCAGCGCGGCCGCATAGCCGGCGCCGATCGGCTGCGTCGACGCTTCGCCGCTATGCTGGGCGACCACGGCGGTGTTCATCCTCCTCGCCCGCCGCTGCGATGTCGCCCAGTATATCGAGCGGCGAACCCAGCAGATCGGAACCCTGCGCCGCCAGCCGCGCCTGCTGCTGGCCGAGCCGCTGCACAGCTTTTTGCCGGGCATTGTCGGCGTCACCCTCGCCGGCCTGCTCGGCCTGCTTGGCCCTCGATTCGTCAACAGCCGCCGCATGGCGCTGCTGGGCGGCGAGGAAGTTGTAGTCGTTGCGTTGGCCGGCGGCGCGTTGCAGCTGCTGGGTGACGCCGATGGCCTGCTGGGCCACGCCCATGGCAGTCGACAGCAGCGCCGTACCGCTCGTGATCATGGATACGGGATCGCACATGAGGAATTCCCTTTCACTTCGCCCTGGGGAGCGCCGCGACAGGGGCATGTGAATGCCCCGAAGCGGCGCGTCTCGAAGGGCGCACCAGTCATGCTGTTGCCCACCACAGGGCGGGGGTTACCCCGCCCGGATCGAGACGCAAGCCTTCGGCTTGCCCTCAGGGTGAGGTCTTTTCGTTAAGGACGGGCGGTACGGTCAGGCCGCCTGCATCGCCGCCATCGGAGATACATATTCCGGCTGCAAGCGCAGCCCATCCAGCGCCGGTGACGGCGGCGGCGGGATTTCCCCTGCCCGCGCCATGATCTGGAACACGCGGCCGATCAACGGCTCGAGCAGGTCGTCGTGCAGCCGCTCCAGCACCGGCCCCAGCATCACCAGCTTCTCCTCGCGGCGCTCGGCGACCTCGGTCGCACTGCGCACCTCCTTGAGCTGGGTCGCCATCAGGAACAGGTCGGCATAGAAGGCCGCGCGCACCGCCTGCTGGCGGCGGTCGATGGCGCCGCTCAACTGGTCGAGCGGCGGATTGAATTGATAGGCGGGGCGGAAGCCGACGCCGGTGGGGTCGGCCACATAGGTGATGCCGCCCGCCTTCCCGTTGGTCGTGTCGCCGCGCAAGCTGGGCGGCGCCACCATCGGCGGGTTGATCATCTTGTCGAGCGCCTGGGCGAAGCGCTGCTGCATCCGGTGCAGGCTCTTGGCATCGGGCAGCGCGTCCATGCCGGGCGAGCGACCGTAGACGTCGTTGCCCATCAGGTGCCAGCGCGGGCAGAGCGCGGGGAACTCCTCGAAGCCGCCGACATCGAGCACGCAATCGCCCGCGTTGCTGCGCTCGAACCACACCGAGCGGAAGGGCATGTTGCGATTGCCGAATTTGCCCACTTCCCGGCCACCTTCTCCCAGACTTTCGTTGGGCTCGACGGCGTGGATGACTTCGACCTCATGATCCCACTCGCCGCGATCGTAGCGCTCGCGCACCTGGGTCGAGACGGCATCGCGGCCAAAGCGTTCGACGAGCTGGAAGGTCGTCATGGGCAGCGCGCGGTAGAGCGTATTGACAGCCAGTCTTTCTGATGCCGCCAGCCAGTATTCGCCCGCCGTCAGCGGATAGGCACGCACGATCTCCCGGGCGTCCTCCACCACCACCATGGCGGCGGTGCCGAACACGCCCAGCTCTTCGTAGGTGACGGCGAGCGCGTTGTAGAGGTTGGAGCGCGCGAAGACGCGGAACATGCGCACCGCCACGTCGTCGAGCCACAGGCGGACCTCCGGCAGGCCTGAGAGTTGCGGGCTTCCGATGCCGAGGCGGAACCACGGCCGGGCCGGCGAGGTGATGCCGGCCATCAGACCGGAGGCCAGGGTGCGCGCGGCCAAACTGGCCGTGGTGTCGAGCAGTCCGCCGTTCAGCTTTCCGCCGCGGTCGGCACGATGCCCCGGGCCGAGGAAGGAGCCGCGGCGCGGCAGGATGTGATTCGAAAGCTCGCGCCAGTGCGCGAACCAGCTTTGGCGCTCGCGGTCGAGCGCGCCGAGGCGCCGCTCGCAATGGCGGCGCAGGTCGAGAGCCTGCATGTGGTGTTCCTTGCGATGGCGTGCTGGCGAAGTGCCTGCACTCCAAAAAAAGA
>CAMARK010000021.1 GCA_945860205.1 Reyranella massiliensis 521
ACCAGTCGCCTTCGCTCATCGGCAGATAGGTCTTCAGGACATCGACATCCAAGCCTGGGAAGCGAGTCGAAACATCCACCTCGCCGAACTTGTAGCGATCACCCTCGCTGATGGTGAAGGTGAGGAAGAATCCATCCCGATTCGGTGACAACTCGGCCACGGCCGACACGACGCGAAAATCCGCATAGCCCTCGGAAAGGTAGAACTTGCGCAGCAGCTCGCGATCGAGATTGATGCGGTCCGGGTCGAATCGGTCATCGGAGGACAGGAAGCGCCACCAGGCGCTCTCCGCGGTCCGGATCTTGCCGCGCAAAGTGCCGTCACTGAACGCCTCGTTACCTATGAACGTGATGCGCTTGATGCCTGTTACGTCGCCTTCATTGATTTCGAAGACGAGATCGACACGACCCTGCTCCAGATTGATGATCTTGGGCTCGACCGATGCGTTGTAGCGCCCGCCGCGGCGATAAATGGTGAGGATGCGCTCGACGTCGGACTGCACGCGCGCTCTTGTAAAGACCTGACGGGCTCGCGATTGCACTTCATCGCGCAGCTTGTCGTCGTCGATCTTGTTGTTTCCCTCGAAGGCGACGCGATTGATGATTGGATTTTCCGTAACCTTGACCACCAAGGTCGAGCCCTGCATCTCGATCACGACGTCCGCAAACAGGCCTGTCCCGAACAAGGCCTTCAGGGAGCGGTCGGCGGCGGCAGTATCGTAGGGCTGACCTTCCTTGAGCTGAAGGTAGGACCGAATAGTCTCCCGTTCGGCGCGGACATTGCCCTGAATCTGAACAGCCGAGATCGTGCCCGCAGCAGCAGCACCGCGCTGGGCGTGCGCCGTGGTGGCGAATGCGAAAACTAAGGCGATGGCCAGTACGGCCCAACGAACGATCAAACTCACCCCCGGCATCTTCCAGACCTGCCGATGGCCATACTCAGGAACGCCGTTTCATAGACCGGGATCAATGCCTTAGCCACCCCTTTTGTTCCCGATTCGCCCCCGCTGATGTCCATTCGGTCACTTCAGTAGGAGCTTGATGTCGTTGAATGTCGCAACCAGCGCCATGCCGATCACCAAAGCGAAACCAACCCTCAGGCCAAATTCCTGCGCCTTGAGGCTGAGCGGCTTTCCCCGCACTGCCTCATAAAGGTACATCGCCAAATGACCGCCATCGAGCATCGGCACCGGCAGTAGATTGAACACGCC
Source organism: Reyranella massiliensis 521 (assembly GCA_945860205.1). Lineage (GTDB taxonomy): Bacteria > Pseudomonadota > Alphaproteobacteria > Reyranellales > Reyranellaceae > Reyranella > Reyranella massiliensis_B. The sequence goes on from CAMARK010000021.1 coordinate 1,211, forward strand.
CAGCACGACCGACAGGGCGATCACGAGGTTGAGGATTCCGATCCAGCCGGCGTGCGATGCCTCACCAGCCGCCTTGGCGATGCGGATTGGCCCACCCAGTTCGTCGACCGGGCGGGTGGCCGTCAGAATCTGCGCCATCGACGTATAAAACATCGTTGTCATGCTCCAGACGGCACGCACGCCTGCCCCCATCGCGCCCAGCACGCCATGGCTGCGGAATTCAGTAATGCCCGCCGGGCGGATGCGGAGACGGCCGACGACCTGCTCCTTGCCCGCGCAATCGACCACCTTGTCGGCGATCGGAACGATCGTCGTCTCCTCGCGCCGCCCGTCGCGGTCGTATTTCACCAACAGGGGCTGGCCTGCGCGCGCGCCGATCAGCTCGGGGATGCGTGAAAAATACTCCACGGGCTTGCCGTCGATCTCGAGCAGCAGATCGCCGACCTTGAGGCCGGCCGCCTCGGCTGGGCCATTCGGCGCAAATCCCCCGACGACGGGACGGATGAGCTGGTCCAGTCCCAGTTCGCCGTAACGCAGCGTGTTGTTGTAGCGGTCCGTGCGCTCGCAGAACTGCGGCACGATCTCGCCATGCAGCAGCTGGTTGCCGCGACGATACTCGACCGCCATCGGCTTCGCCCAATAGAGGAATTGCGAGTCCTGGATGTCCTCGTAGCGATCGATCCGCCGATCGGCGAGGCGAACGATCTCGTCGCCCGTGCGCATGCCCGCTTTGGCGGCCGGACCGTTGACCTGAACCGCGACCGTGGCCGGCGAGTACGGTTCACCGGCAATGAAGAACACAACCGTCAGGACAAGGAAGGCGAACAGCAGATTAGCCGCCGGCCCGCCGAGCACCACAGCAGCCCGCGCATAAAGCGGCTTGGAGAAAAAGGCGCCCTTCACGGGCGCCCCCGACAGCGCGGCTTCGGACGGCGTCGTGCTGGTCTCGTCGTTGTCGCCCAGGAACTTGACGTAGCCGCCAAGCGGGATGGCCGACACTTTCCATCGCGTACCCCGCCGGTCCGTCCAGCCGAACAGTTCAGGCCCGAAGCCAATCGAAAAGACCTCAGCATGAATGCCGAAGCGGCGCGCCACCCAGTAGTGACCAAACTCGTGAATGAATACGAGCAGCGTCAGCACCAAGACAAAGTACGGCAGATAGGTCGTGAACAGGCTGATGACGCTTTGCATGGCTCACTACATCACTAAAATCTTGCTATTTCAATAACTTAGAGAATGTTTTCGACAACCTTCCTCGGCTCTCCGTCGGGCCTCGAAATCAGTCGCCTGAACATGCTGGAGCGACTCGACCGGCGCCGCTACCCTCTCCCAGCCGACCAGCACATCCTCGACGACGCGGGCGATGTCGAGAAATCGGATTCGCTGCGTCAGGAAAGCCGCGACCGCTGCCTCGTTGGCGGCATTCAGCACGATAGATGCAAGTCCGCCCGTCACCAAAGCCTCACGTGCCAAGCGTAGAGAGGGAAAGCGGCCAGAATCAGGCGGCTCGAACGTTAGCGCCGAGAGGCTCGCGAAGTCGAGGCGTTCAGCGGGGCCGTCGATGCGCGATGGCCAGCCGAGCGCATACGAAATCGGTACCCGCATATCCTGCGTTCCGAGCTGGGCCAACACCGAGCCGTCGCGGTAGCCAACCATCGAGTGGATGACCGATTGCGGATGAACGATGATCTCGATCTTTTCCGACGGAAGCCGGAACAGCAGGTGCGCCTCGATAAGCTCGAGGCCCTTGTTCATCAGCGTCGCCGAATCGATCGAGATCTTGTCGCCCATGTCCCAGTTGGGATGGGCAAGCGCCTGCTTCGGCGTGGCATCGGCCATGTCGGCCAGCGACCAATTGCGGAACGGGCCACCCGAGGCAGTCAGGATCAAGCGGTCGATGGCTTGGCGTTGCTGCGGCTCGAAGACCTGGAAGATGGCATTGTGCTCGGAATCGACCGGCAACAGGACTCCGCCCGATTCCTCAATTGCTTCCGTCAGCAGCCTTCCGGCACAGACCAGCGCTTCCTTGTTGGCCAGCGCCACGATGGCACCGCGACGCGCAGCGGCAAGCGTCGGCTCGAGGCCGGCGAAGCCCACGACCGCAGCCATGACCCACTCTGCCGGACGAGAGGCGGCTTCGGCGACCGCTTCCAAACCGGCCGCGGCGACGATCGACGTGCCCGCCAGCGCCTCTTTCAGCGCCCGATACCGCTCCGGATTGGCCACCACGGCAAACCGCGCACGCAGGCGGCGTGCCTGCTCCGCAAGCAATTCCACGGAGGAACCGGCAACCAGCGCCTCGACATGATAGCTCGCGGGATCACGGGCGATGAGATCGACAGTGTTCTGACCGACCGAGCCGGTCGACCCGAGAATGGTCACACTGCGGGGCCGATCATGCGACGGCGCGAACCAACGGGTCAGTTCCAAGGCCAGGCTCCGTCAACCGTCAGCCGCACCAACGCCACAACGACGAGAATGGCAACCAATCCATCGACGCGATCCAGCAATCCGCCATGTCCCGGGATCAGATTGCCACTGTCCTTCACGCCTGCACCACGCTTGGCCGCCGACTCGGCGAGGTCGCCGACTTGTCCGACGACGGCAAGACAGGCGCCAATTACGGCAAGGGAAAACGTCGATCCCACGCCGAACGCATATCCCAAGGCGGCGCTGGTCACTGCCGCCCAGGCCATACCGCCGATCAAGCCCGACCATGTCTTGCTCGGACTGATCCGGGGGGCGAGTTTGGCGCCGCCAGCCGACGCCCCGACGAAATAGGCCCCGATGTCGGTCGCCCAGGTGCAGGCCACAATCCAAATGATTGTTTCCCGGCCCAGTACCGGTTGGTGGCGCAGCCACAGCAGAGCCACCAGTGCGGCCAAGGCGTACACGTAGGCTGAAACCCTGACGATCGGACGGCCGCGGGTCAGCCGCGTCCATTCCCATATCATGAGCGGTGCAGCGATTGCCGCTACGAGGTCGATCCAAGGGAATCCGAACCACACTGCGGCCAGCAGCAGCGGTCCCAGGACAACGGCTGACGAAATCCGCAGCAGCAGCCCGCGAAACCGTCGCCCGCGCCCCGTCGGGGCGTCAGCCGCCGACGCCACCATAACGCCGCTCGCGCCGACGGAACTCGGCAACCGCCCGTTCCAAGTCGTCCTTGCCGAAATCGGGCCACAGCGTGTCGACGAATACCAACTCCGAGTACGCACATTGCCAAAGCAGGAAGTTGCTGATGCGTTGCTCCCCGCTTGTCCGGATCAGCAAGTCCGGATCTGGCACGCCTGCGGTCAGCAACTCGCGCTCGAAGAGATTGGCGTCGATGCGATCGACGTCGAGTTCACCCGCCGCGGCCTTGCGAGCGAGATTGCGCGTGGCGCGTAGAATCTCGTCGCGCGAGCCGTAGTTGATGCAGATGTTGACGTCGATCCGGCTGTTGTTTCTCGTCAGGTTCTCGGCATCAGCGATGTCGCGCACGATGTCCGCCGCCAACCCTTCGCGGTTACCGATGACTCGCAGCCGGGCCCCGTTCTTGTGGAGTTCCTCGAGCTCGTTGCGCAGGTAGTGGCGCAGCAAGCCCATGAGATCGCTCACCTCGTCGGCCGGCCGCGTCCAGTTCTCGGTGGAGAAGGCAAACAGCGTGAGGACAGGAATACCGAGTTCGCCTGCGCCACGAACGACGCGGCGCACCGCGTCCGCTCCGCGGCGATGGCCCGCCACGCGCGGCAGTCCACGCGCCTTCGCCCACCGCCCGTTGCCATCCATGATGATGGCGACGTGGTTGGGACCCGGCGACGGATCAGGATTGGCGGGCAGCGATGCGGTCGACATCAAACCGTCTTGATCTCTTTTTCCTTATGGATGAGCGTCTCGTCGACCAACTTTACGAACCGGTCGGTAAGCTTCTGAACTTCGTCGGACTTCTGGCGGTGCTCATCCTGCGAGATCTGGTGATCCTTCTCCGCCTTCTTCAGCGACTCCATACCGTCACGCCGCACGTTGCGCACCGCGACACGGCCGTGCTCGGCGTACTTGTGGGCGAGTTTGGCAAGTTCGGCTCGCCGCTCGCTCGTCAATTCCGGGATGGGAATGCGGATCATCTGGCCGTCGGGCGCCGGATTGAGGCCAAGGCCGGCTTCGCGGATGGCTTTGGCCGTCGCCACGACCAGGCCTTTGTCCCAGACGTTGACCGTGAGCAGGCGTGGCTCGGGAGCGCTCACTGTTCCCACCTGGTTCAACGACATGCGCTGACCATAGGCCTCGACCACCACCGGATCGAGCAGATTGACAGACGCACGACCAGTCCTGAGACCGGTGAACTCCTTCTTCAGGGCGTCCATGGCACCCTGCATGCGCTTCTCGAGTTCTTTGACGTCCGCACTCATCTTCAGCCCTCGTCCTTGATGATGGTGAAGGTGCCCTCCCCGCACATCGTCGCGGCGAACGCTCCCGGCTTGTGGATGTCGAACACGATGATCGGGATATGGTTCTCACGCGCCAGCGAGATTGCCGAGGCGTCCATCACCTGCAGGTCACGCGACAGGACGTCCATGTAGGTCAGCGCATCGTAGCGCTTGGCATTCTTGTCCTTGCGCGGATCCGCGGAATAGACGCCGTCGACCTGGGTACCCTTCAGCAAAGCATCGACGCCCATTTCGGCGGCGCGCAGGGCGGCTGCAGTGTCGGTGGTGAAAAACGGATTGCCGGTGCCGGCCGCGAAGATCACGACCCGGCCCTTCTCCATATGTCTGGCGGCGCGGCGGCGAATGTAGGGCTCGCAAACCGTGGTCATCGGGATCGCGGACTGCACCCTGGTCTGCAGGCCCTGACGCTCGAGGGCGCTCTGCATCGCGAGTGAATTGATCACCGTCGCCAGCATACCCATGTAGTCGCCGCTCGCCCGATCCATGCCCGAGGCCGCCGCGGAAACGCCTCGGAAGATGTTTCCACCACCGATCACCAGGCAAACCTGAACGCCCATGTCATGCACGGCCTTCACTTCCTGTGCGACCATGGAAACCATGGCCGGATCCAGCCCGTATTCGCGACTGCCCATCAAACCCTCACCCGAGAGTTTGAGAAGGACGCGGCGATAGCGGGGACCCGACGGCATCAGATGCCTCTGAATACGTGTTCTTGGGCGGCGCGGGCTTCCTGCCCACGCACCGGTACCGATTTCATACTACTTCTTGAGCTGGGCAGCCACCTCGGCGGCGAAGTCCTCCGACTTCTTCTCGATTCCCTCGCCCAGCGCGAAGCGCAGGAAACCCGCCAAACGGACTGGCGCACCGACCTGCTTGGCCGCGTCGTCGACGACCTTGGAAACACGGTTCTTGCCATCGATGACGAAGAGCTGCTCGAGCAGCACCACTTCCTGGTGGAACTTGCGCAAGCCACCCTCGACCATCTTGGCGACGATGTCGGCAGTCTTGCCCGCCAGGCCGGCCTTCTCGGCCAGCACGCCACGTTCGCGCTCGATTGCCGCCTGGTCTAGATCGGCTACGGTCAGCGATTGCGGGTTGGCGGCGGCCACGTGCATGGCGAGCTGCTTGGCGAGCGCCGCCAGCTTGGCCTTGTCGCCCGCGGACTCGAGCGCCACCAGGACGCCTATCTTGCCGAGGTCGGGCGCGACGGCGTTGTGCACATAAGCGGCCACGACACCGTCCGACACCGAGATCGACGCGGTGCGGCGCAGCGACATGTTCTCGCCGATGGTGGCGATCAGGTGGGTGAGCTCGCCCTGGATGTCGCGACCAGTGCCCGGAAACGGTGAGGCCGCGATCTTGGCCATGTCGGCGCCGGTATCGAGCGCGGCACGGGCGGCGGTCGAGACGAATTTCTGGAAGATGTCGTTGCGACCAACGAAGTCGGTCTCGGCGTTGACTTCGATCGCTGCACCGCGCGTGCCGTTGGCGATCACGCCGACGAGGCCTTCGGCCGCGACCCGGCCCGCCTTCTTGGCAGCCGCCGACAGTCCCTTGGTGCGCAGCCAGTCGACTGCCTTCTCGAGGTCGCCCTGCACTTCGCCCAGCGCCTTCTTGCAGTCCATCATGCCCGCGCCGGTCTTCTCACGCAGTTCCTTGACGAGCGATGCGGTGATCTCAGCCATGTCGTGCTCCGTTTGGTCCGGCCTGTTTGGTGCAACCCTGTATGGTGCAACAAGGGCCGGTCTTCCGACCGGCCCTATTGAATCTTCGTCGTTAAGGGCTCCGGCTCACTCCGCCGGCGCCGCTTCCGCGGCGGGGGCTTCGACCACCGGCACTTCCTCGACCGGCGGGGCGCTCAGCTCACCCACATCACCGCCCGATGCCGCGATCTCGGCGCGGATGCCGTCGAGCACAGCCCCCGACAGGAGTTCGCAGAACAGTGAGACGGCACGGATGGCGTCGTCGTTGCCCGGGATCGGGAAGTCGATGCCGTCGGGGTCGGAGTTGCTGTCGAGGATCGCCACGATCGGAATGCCGCGCTTGCGCGCTTCCTGGACGGCGATCGCCTCCTTGTTAGTGTCGATGATGAACAGCAGGTCGGGCGTGCCGCCCATTTCCTTGATGCCGCCCAGCGACCGCTCGAGCTTGTCGCGCTCGCGCGTCAGGTCGAGCTGCTCTTTCTTGGTGAGACCCATGACTTCGCCTTTGAGGCGTTCGTCGAGCTCGCGCAGGCGCTTGATCGAGGCAGAGATGGTCTGCCAGTTGGTGATCATGCCGCCCAGCCAGCGGTGGTTCACGTAGTACTGGCCGCAGCGCTTGGCTGCGTCGGCGACGCGCTCGGAAGCAGCCGCCTTGGTGCCGACGAAGAGGACGCGACCGCCGCTGGCCACGACTTCGCGGACCCGCTGCAGCGCCTGCTCGAGCAGCGGCACCGTCTTGGTGAGATCGATGATATGGACCCCATTGCGCACCCCGAACAGGTACGGCTTCATCTTGGGATTCCAGCGGCGCGTGTGATGGCCGAAGTGGACGCCGGCTTCCAGAAGCTGGCGCATCGTAAATGTCGGCATAGCCATGCCGTTCTCCTTTTCCGGTTGGGCCTCCGCGGGCGTCGTCCCCCGAATCTGACGAATCTCGGGACACCGGAGCGAGCGGCGGGATGTCTCCCCGTCGACCGCAAACCCGCGTGCGAAGTGGCGTGTTTCTAGGGGTTTACGCCCCCAATTGCAAGCACCAATGAAATCAAAGACTTAGGCCAGGTTTTGAGCGATTTCCTGGGCCAATTTGAGCAATGACAGGGGCGCGCTCCCCTCAGCCTTGTTGTTGGCCGTGATCCACACCCTCTGCTTGGCCCTGAAGGCATCGGCGGCCATCCGGGCAAGAATGCGCCGGGTTTCGCCGTCCTCGTCCACCAGCCGGTCGAACGGCTCGTAGCGCTGCTTGGCCGCCTGGTAGAGGAAGCCCCGGTGCAGGTTCCAGCGAACGACCAGAGGTCCCGGACTGTCGCTGTCGAGCGTCCGAAGCGCCACCTCTTGGCGCTCGACCTCGGGCATCCGGTCATGGAGGCCGACGCAATAGCGCACCCCGGCTGCCGCCAACATACGCATGAGCCGGGGCGTCAACAGCTCGGCATTGCGTAGCTCCAGGGCGTAGAGCGGACGGTGCTTGCCAAGCTCTCGCGGCAGAGCCGCAAAGAACGCCGCCAGCCGCTCGATGAGCGTGGCCGCTTCCGCCACCAATCCACGCGGCAGGGGCGACACCTGGAAAACCAACGGCCCGGCTTTGGCCCCCAGCCCTTCGAGGCAGGGCACGACAAATTCGCGAGTCGCGATGGCGGCATCGAGAAAGTGCGGGTTGGCGACCTTTCCCCGCCCCTCCTCGTCGCGCATCACCGCATCGCAGACCATCGCCGGCGCCTTCACGACGAAGCTGAAGTCGTCCGGCACCTGATTGGCGTAGCGCGCGTATTCCACCGCTGAGATAGCCGCATAAAAGGTTCGGTCGAGGCTGACCGTGCGCAGCAGCGGGATCTCGGCATAGGCTGCCAGTCCCTTGCGGCTGAGCGCCGTCTGCGGATGAACGCCTTCGTAGACGAGGCCGCGCCATCCCGGGAAGAACCACGACGAAGTGCCGAGCCTGATCTCGAGCGGCAGGACCGGCGCCTGCAGCAGCGGCGATGCGGTTGCCGGGCGAACATCTCCCGCCGTTGCTGTGCGGCGCTTGGCCGGACTAGAGGTTTCAAAGAGGCCTGGTTGCCGGCTCAAATCTCTTCCACCTGCGCAATGCCCGGCAGCATGCCGATGGCGTCACGCAAGCCGCCCGCGATGGAATAGGTCCCGGGCAAGGTCACTTCGGCCTCCGCCTCGTCGGGCATCGGAACGACCAGCGTGACCCGTCCCCTTCCCTTCTTGCCCTCAAGCGTCTTGCGCAAGGCCTCGAGAGCCGCCGGATCGGAAACGATGATACGTAGGCCCGCCGCCGCGTTGGCCACGGCATCATCGAGCTTCTCGACGCTCTGCGCCGTAAGCTTCACCTGCTCGCCATCGAGCCGACCGTCGGCCGAGACCAGCACCGCCTGTCCCGGCTCCAGGAGATTGCGCTTACTGCCCAGGAGCTCGCTGAACACCGTGAGCTCGAACGCCCCGGACTGGTCCGAGCACTGCACGAAGGCGAAGCGGTTGCCCTTGGCCGAGGTCCGCTCCATGCGGTCGATCACGGTGCCGGCGAGCTTGATGCGACCCGGCGTGCCGCGCGCCAGCAACGCCGCGAGGTCGGCTGCCCGGCAGACACCCAGCCGCTGCAGGCTGCGCTCGTAGGCAGCCAGCGGATGCGAGGAGAGATAGAAGCCGATCGCGGCGAATTCGTTCTGCAGCCGCTCCATCGGCGCCCAGTCCGGCATCTTGGGAAGCTGCGGCCGGCGCTGCGCCGTGTCGTCGCCAAACAGGCTGTTCTGATTGCTGCCCCGGGATTCGTGCGTGGCCTGCGAATGGCGCGTCAGCGCCTCGACGGCACCGAAGGTCTGGGCGCGGTTCTTGTTTAGGGAGTCGAAAGCGCCCGCCTTCACCAGGCCCTCGATCAGCCGCTTGTTGATCACGCGCTGATCCAGCCGCTCGGCAAGGTCGAACGTATCTTTGAACGCTCCATTCTCCGCGCGTTCCTCGGCGAGGCGCGTCATGGCTTCGCGGCCAACTCCCTTGATCGCGGAAAGCGCGTAGCGAACCGCCTTCTTGCCCTCCGGTGTCGTCTCGACGGCGAATTCGGCCATGGACTTGTTCACATCCGGTCCCAGCAGCGGAATCTGCAGCCGCTCCAGTTCGCGCCTGAAATTGCCGATCTTGTCGCTGTTGCCCATGTCGAGCGTCATTGACGCGGCGAAGAATTCGACCGGGTAGTTCGCCTTGAGGTAAGCCGTCTGATAGGCGACCAGCGCATAGGGCGCGGAGTGACACTTGTTGAAGCCGTAGCCTGCGAACTTGGCGACCTTGTCGAAGATCATCGAGGCGCGCGCGTCCTCGACCTCGTTCTTGCGGGCTCCTTCGATGAAGATTGCCCGCTGCGCGTCCATCTCCGACTGGATCTTCTTGCCCATGGCGCGGCGCAGCAGATCGGCGCCGCCCAGCGAATAGCCGCTGAGCACCTGGGCGATCTGCATGACCTGCTCCTGGTAGACCATGATGCCATAGGTCTCTTCGAGGATGCCCTTCAGCGAGGGATGCAGATAGTCGGGCTTCTCCTGCCCGTTCTTGACACTGATATAGGTCGGGATGTCGTCCATCGGGCCGGGGCGGTAGAGCGCCACCAGCGCGATCAGGTCTTCGAATCGGTTTGGCTTCAGCTTGCTCAGGATGTCGCGCATGCCGCTGCCTTCCATCTGGAAGACCCCGTAGGCGTCGCCCTTGGCCAGCATCTTGAAGGTCGGCTCGTCGTCGAGCGGTATCTTGTCGATCTTGATCTTGTCATGGCCGATCAGGCCGCAGGCCTTTTCGATCACCGTCAGCGTCTTGAGGCCGAGGAAGTCGAATTTCACCAGACCGGCGGTCTCAACCCACTTCATGTTGAACTGGGTGGCCGGCAGAGATTCCTTGTTGTCGGTATCGCGGTAGAGCGGCACCAGCTCTTCGAGCGGCCGGTCGCCGATCACGACTCCGGCAGCATGGGTCGAGGCGTTGCGGAAAAGCCCTTCAAGCTGCAACGCCAGGTCGATCAGACGCTTGATCTCCTCGTCCGACTGGTACTGTTCCTTCAGGAGCTGTTCACTTTCGAGCGCCTGGGCGAGCGTGACCGGCTTGGCTGGATTGTTCGGCACCAGCTTGCAGATGCGGTCAATCTGCCCGTAGGGCATGCCGAGGACGCGGCCGACGTCGCGCAGCACCGCGCGGGCCTGCAGCTTGCCGAAGGTGATGATGGCGGCAACGCGATCGTGCCCGTACTCGTCGCGCACATAGCGGATCACCCGATCGCGCTTGTCCTGGCAGAAGTCGATGTCGAAGTCGGGCATCGACACGCGTTCGGGATTGAGGAAGCGCTCGAACAGCAGGCCCCATCGCAAAGGGTCGAGGTCGGTGATCTTGAGCGACCAGGCAACAAGCGAGCCCGCTCCCGAACCGCGCCCCGGTCCGACGGGAATACTGTTGTCTTTCGCCCACTGAATGAAATCGGCGACGATCAGGAAGTAGCCCGAGAAGCCCATCCTCTCGATCATGTTGAGTTCGTAAGCGAGCCGCTCTTCGTAGCGCTCGATTGCTATATTGTCGGCCAAACGGCCGCTTGCCTTGAGGGCCACCAGCCCGGCCTCGGCCATCTCCTTCAGGGCGTCCTTCTCGGCGCGACCGCCGAGCTTGGTGTAGCGCGGCAGGATGGGCGTGCGCGGTTCCGGCATGTAGGCGCAGCGTTGAGCGATGGCGATGGTGTTGTCGCAGGCCTCCGGCAGGTCCGAGAAAATGCTGCGCATCTCCCCGGCCGATTTGAAATAGTGCTCCGGCGTCAGCCGGCGGCGATTGGGATCCTCGATATGCGCGCCCTGCTCGATGCAGAGGAGGACGTCGTGCGCCTCGTACATCGACGCCTTGGGAAAATGCACGTCGTTCGTCGCGACCAGCGGCAGGCCCCGCGCATAGGCGAGATCAAGCAGCGGCGCCTCGATGCGCCGCTCGCTGTCCTCGCCATGGCGCTGCAGTTCGACGTAGAGCCGGCCGTCAAACAGCGTCCGCAGCCGCTCCAGCATGTGCTCCGCCGCCGGCACCTGCCCCGCCAGCAGCAACCGGCCGACCCCACTGCTGGCGCTGCCAGTGAACGCCAGAAGTCCGTCGCTGTAGCCTTCCAGTTCGGACAGGGGGAGTGCGGCTATCGAGCCGGTCTTGAATTCCAGATGGGCTCTGCTCACCAACCGCATCAGGTTGACGTAACCTTGCTCGTTCTGGACCAGCAGGGTCAGCCAATCGACCGACGGCAGCTTGCTGGCCGCCGCGATGCCGCCCTCCTCCTCCCGCCGGAGTCCGATGTCGCAGCCCATGATCGGCTGGACCCCGGCTTTTGCGGCGTACTGCGCGAATTCCAGGGCGCCGAACAGGTTGTTGCGGTCGGTAACGGCGACGGCCGGCATCGCCTCCGCCTTGGCCAGCGCCACGACGGCGTCGACCTTGTTCGCGCCTTCAGTGAGCGAATAGGCAGACCGGACTTTGAGATGGATGAAATCAGCGATGGTCACGAGCCATCATCGCGCCGCACCCTGTGGACTGTCAGGCCGACAATATGCCGTCCTTCAACGTCACCGTGCGGTCCATGCGCTCGGCCAAGTCGGGATTATGGGTAGCGATCAGCGCCGCCATGCCGGTCTCCCGCACCAGCACCAGGAGCTGACGAAACACGATATCGGCCGTCGCCGCGTCGAGATTTCCCGTCGGCTCATCCGCCAAAAGGACCCGCGGCGCGTTTGCCACGGCACGAGCAATCGCCACGCGCTGCTGCTCGCCGCCAGAGAGGCGGCCCGGACGGTGATCCCCGCGCTCCTTGAGCTGGACCATCGCCAGAAGATCCGCCGCCCGGACACGGGCCTCGCTGCGTGACAGGCCGTTCAGCATTTGAGGCAGCATCACGTTCTCGATCGCCGAGAATTCCGGCAAAAGGTGATGGTATTGATAGACGAAGCCCAGGAACCGCCGGCGCAACGCCGTCCGTCCGCGATCACCGAGCGGGCCGGCCGCCTTGCCGTCCAGGACCACTTCGCCGCTGTCGGGTTGCTCGAGGAGCCCCGCGATATGCAGCATGGTCGACTTGCCGCTGCCGGATTGGCCGACCAGCGCCACGATCTCGCCCGGACGCAGATCGAGCGACACGCCCCGGAGCACTTCCAGGCGACGGTCGCCTTGCACGAAGGTGCGTTCGATCTGGCGCAGGGAAAGCGGAAACACGGCATCACTCATATCGGAGTCCCTCGACCGGTTCGACCCGGGTGCTGCGCCATGCCGGATAGGCCGCGGCCACCAGCGACAGCACAATCGCCACACCGACGATCATCCCCACTTCGAGTGCCTGAACCCGAACGGGCATGGCGGTGATGAAATCGACTTCCGCATTGCCTCCCCCTGAGGCACCGGTGATGGCCGCCAGCAGCTTGCCGATCGAGGGCATGTTCGCGCAAATCAAGAGCCCGAGCGCCGCGCCGACGGCCGTTCCCACCAGCCCGACCGCCGCCGCCGCCAGGAAGAAGGCACGCACAATCGTTCCCGGCGTCGCCCCCATCGTGCGCAGGATGGCGATGCTGCCCCGCTTCACGCGCACCAGCATGGTGAAGCTTGCCACGACGTTCATTGCCGCCACCACGACGATCAGGGTGAGAATGATGAACATCATCACCCGCTCGACCTGCAGGGCACCCACGAACCGGGCATTGAGGCCGAGCCAGTCCGAAACCTTGAGATCGTTGCGGCCGAGCGAGCGGCGAAGCTCTTGGGCCACGCGCGGCGCCGCCGCAGGATCAACCAGTTCCAGGTCGATCGAGGTCACCGCATTGTGTCCGTACTCGAGATCCTCCTGCAGCGCCTCGAGTGGCACGAAAACTAGGGCACCGTCGAATTCGTAGCGGCGCGTCATGAAGCTCGCCAATACCTCGTAATCCGAATAGCGTGGCGCGATCGTGCCGCTTTCGTTGAGTCGGTGTGTCACGAGCGTGATCTTGTCTCCGGTGGCGACATTCAGGGTCTGCCTCAATCGCTCGCCCAGGACCACGCCGGGCTTCGTGCCGAAGGCCCCCAGTTCGCCATGGACGATGTTCCTGGTCACGATATCGCGCGTCAGCAGATCATCTGTCCGCACGCCCCGCAGCATGGCTCCTCGTGTCAGGCCGTTGGCCGCAACCAGGGCCTGGCGTTCCAGCGCCGGCCGCACGGCCCGCACGCCGGCCGTCTGCCTGAGTTTCTCCACCAGTTCGGCCGTCGCCTGCAGCATGCCGCCGGGTGCCGTGATCACGACATGGCCGTTCATGCCGATGATCCGCCCGAGCAGCTGTTGCCGAAATCCGCCCATCACCGAGAGGACGACGATCAAGGTCGCGACGCCCAGCGCCACACCGATCAGCGAAAAGATCGCGATGAAGGAAACGAAGCCCTCACGCTGGCGCGTGGCCAGGTAGCGCCACGCCAGCCAGCGCTCGACGGCCCCGTTGCGCTCCATACCCGCGCGCTCACTCACGGCGCAGCCCTTCAACGGGGTCGAGGCGGGCCGCCCGCAGCGCCGGATAGAGCGAAGCCAACAGGGCGAAGACCAGCGCCATGCCGGCGATCACCGCCACCTCCATCCACTCGATATGCGAGGGCATTTCAGCCAAAAGGTAGAGCGTTTCGTCGAACAGGACGAGGCCGAACGTGTGCTGCAACCACTGGCGGATTGCCTCGATGTTACGGGCGAATCCTAGTCCCAGAACGACACCGATGATCGTCCCTGCTCCGCCGATCGCCAGGCCGTCGATCAGGAACACCCGCAGGATGGCGCCGCGGCTAGCCCCCATGGTCCGCAGGATGGCGATGTCCGCGGTCTTCGTTCGCACCAGCATGACGAGGCTGGAAACGATATTGAAGGCGGCGACCAGCACGATCAGGGTCAGTACCAGGAACATCACGTTGGTCTGCGCCTGGATCGCGGAGAAGAAGCTCGCATTGGCCTGGAACCAGTCGAACACCCAGCCTTGAAAGCCCACGGCCTGGGTCACGAGCCGACGGCTGGTCGAAATTGGGACATCCTCACTCACGAAGATTTCGATGCCCGTCACCTTGTTTCCGAGATCGAGGAGCCGTTGGACATCGACGAGCGGCGCGTAGACGAAGTTGGCGTCGTAGTCGTACATGCCGGCGCAGAAGACCGCCGCCACACGGGCCGACACTGATCGCGGCATGACACCCAGCGGCGTCACCACCGAGACCGGAGACACGAGTTGCAGTCGATCTCCGACCTTGAGCCCCATCAAGTCCGCAAGGCGTCGCCCTACCGCCACCGAGAAATCGTCGCCAAAGCCGGTCAGTGTCCCCCAGTCGATGGGCTTGTCTTCTTCACCGCGACACAGGCCCCGATAGCGCTCACGCGTCTCGGGCGGCCCGTCGATCGCCGCGGCCAGCGGCATGCGGGCGCGGAAATCCTCGGGCCGCATGCCGCGAAGGATGACACCCCGGACCCGATCGCCCGCGACCGCCATGACCTGCCCTTCGGCAGATTGCGTGGCGCTGAGGACGCCTGGGACGGCCTTGAGGCGAGCCAGCAGATCCGGCGTGGCGTCCAGTCCATCGCGGTTTCCCTGGACACCGAGCTGACCACTGATGGCGGACATCTGCCGCAGCATCTCGACGCGAAAGCCGTTCATCACGGACATGACCACGATCAAGGTGCCGACGCCCAACGTGATCCCGACCAGCGAGAAGCCGGCGATCACCGAGATGAACCCTTCTTCGCGACGTGCCCGCAGATATCGGAAGGCGATCAGGCGCTCGACGGCGGCGAAAGCCATGATGAGGGGTGTCTCCCGCTTCAGCCGAACCGTTGCGCAAGCTGATCGATCGGCAACTCCTCGCGCGCGCCGGTCCTGCGGTTCTTGAGTTCGACCTTGCCAGCGGCAAGCCCCTTGGGCCCGACAATGATCTGCCAAGGCGTGCCAATCAGGTCCATGTCGGCGAATTTGGCACCGGGCCGCAGGTCGCGGTCGTCGTGCAGGACTTCGACGCGCTTTGCCTGCAATGTATCATAGAGCTTCACGCAAGCACCCGAGACCGCGCCGTCGTCGGGCTTCAGGTTGACGATGGCGACCTTGAAGGGAGCGACGGACTCCGGCCAGACGATGCCGGCCGCGTCGTGGCTCGCTTCGATGATGCCGCCCACCAGGCGCGACACCCCGATACCATAGGAGCCCATCTCGACCGTTATCTGTTCGCCACCGGGACCCGCCACGACTGCATTCATCGGCTTGGAGTACCTGGTGCCGAAGTTGAAAATATGGCCAACTTCTATGCCGCGCGCGGCAAGACGCTCGCTTTCGGGAATCTTCTCGAAAACATCCTTGTCGTGCTTCTCGTCCGTCGCGGCGTAGAGCGACGTCCATTCGTTCACGATCGGCTGCAGATCGGCCGCGTAATCGATCGTGCGGCCGAGGATATCCTTGTCAATCAACCCCTTGTGGCAGAACACGGCGCTTTCGCCGGTCTCGGCCAGGATGATGAATTCATGGCTGAGGTCGCCGCCGATCGGGCCGGTGTCGGCGCGCATCGGGATCGCCTTAAGACCCATCCGCGCGAAGGTGCGCAGGTAGGCCACGAACATGTTGTTATAGGACCGGATGGAACCTGCCCGGTCGATGTCGAAGGAGTAGTTGTCCTTCATCAGGAATTCGCGCCCACGCATGACACCGAAACGCGGCCGCACCTCGTCCCTGAACTTCCACTGGATGTGATAGAGATTCTTCGGCAGGTCGCGATAGCTCTTCACCCCGTCGCGAAACAGAACGGTGATCATCTCCTCGTTGGTCGGCCCGAACAGCATGTCGCGGTCGTGGCGATCCTTGATGCGCAGCATCTCGGGGCCGTAGGCGTCGTAACGCCCGCTCTCGCGCCACAGGTCGGCCGATTGGATGGTCGGCATCAGCACTTCCTGGGCACCCGCGGCGTCCTGTTCTTCGCGCACGATCCGCTCGATGTTCTTCAGGACGCGAAAGCCAAGCGGCAGCCAGGCGTAGATGCCGGCGCTGGTCTGCCGGACGAGACCGGCGCGCAACATCAGCCGGTGTGACACGATCTGGGCCTCGGCCGGATTCTCCTTCAAGGTCGGCAGGAAATACTGGCTCATCCGCATGCTGAATCGGTCCTCGCTCGGGGCGTCTTGGGGTGGCGGCGACTGTAAGGAACAGGCCCCGCAAAGGCAAACTTGGCCAGCCCTGGCTGGTTTTGCACAGGGCAATGCCCGCACACTCAGCGCGACAACCTGGGGGAGAACGGAGATGCTCGACCAAGTCTTCAAGCTGAGCGAGAACAAGACGTCTGTTCGAACCGAGGTCGTGGCTGGCATCACGACGTTCCTGACGATGGCCTACATCATCTTCGTCAATCCGGCGATCCTGACGGCGGCGAAGATGCCGTTCGGCGCGGTGTTCACTGCGACCTGCGTGGCCGCCGCCATCGGCTGTATGCTGATGGCCTTCCTTGCCAACTACCCGATCGCGCTTGCCCCGGGCATGGGCTTGAACGCCTATTTCGCTTTCGGTGTCGTGGGTGGCATGGGTCATACTTGGCAGGTGGCGCTGGGCTGCGTGTTCCTTTCAGGCGTCATCTTCTTCATCATCAGCGTGCTGCCGATCCGGGAATGGATCGTCAACGCCATCCCAAAGTCGCTCAAGATGGCAATCGCCGCCGGCATCGGCCTGTTTCTTGCCCTGATCGCCCTCAAGAATGCCGGCATCGTCGTCGCCAACCCGGAAACGCTCGTGACGCACGGCAAGCTGGTCAGCTGGCCTGTCCTCATGGCCACCCTGGGCTTCGCGCTGATCGTGGCGCTCGAATACCGCCGCATCATGGGCGGAGTCATCATCGGCATCCTGGTCGTGACGGTGATCTCGATCCTGGCCGGCCAGCAGAAGTTCGAGGGGATATTCGACATCCCACCCTCGATCGCTCCCGTGTTTCTCCAGATGGACCTCGCCGGCGCCCTCCAGGTTGGGTTGGTGACCGTGGTCTTTGCCTTCCTGTTCGTCGACCTGTTCGACAATACCGGAACATTGATCGCACTGGCCCACCGCGGGGGCTTCATGCGCCCCGACGGCACCGTTCCGCGCCTCCGGGGCGCGCTGATCTCCGACAGCGCGGCGGCCATGATCGGCGCCGCCGTCGGCACCTCGACGACCACGAGCTACATCGAGAGCGCATCGGGCATCAATGCCGGCGGCCGCACGGGCCTTACGGCGGCGACGGTCGGCATTCTCTTCCTGCTGGCGCTGTTCATTGCGCCGCTGGCCGCTTCCATCCCCGCCTACGCGACGGCACCCGCCCTGCTCTATGTCGCCTGTTTGATGGCGCGTGGTCTCACCGAAGTTGAATGGAACGACATCACCGAAGCGGCGCCCGCGGTCATCACCGCGATTGCCATGCCGTTCACCTTCTCGATCGCCGACGGCATCGCGTTCGGATTCATTTCGTACGCTGGTATCAAAGTCGCCGCGGGTCGCTACGCGGACGTCCACCCTGCGGTTGCCATTCTCGCTGTCCTGTTCGTGATCAAATACGTGGTCATCGGATGATCATGGAAACTGTAAGGAAATTTGTTTGTTGTCGAACGACCTCGGACCCTAACAATTGTTCTGTGGGAGCCTGACGATCGAAAGAAAAGGTCTTGGCAAGCCGCGGGGGCCGCGCTACAGAGCCTACGTCTTGGGCGCTGCCTGAGTTTAGGGAGGAGAGCGGCTAAAAGCCGCCGAACGACGAGTTTCGGGGTAGAAGAGCGGCGGGCCAAAAGCCCGCCGTTTTCTTTTTAGTTCAAAGCATTAAAGATTAATCCTAATAATCTAGTTTAACTGCCGTCGACCAGCCTGCGGAAGCTGAAGACGTCGGCCCAATGCAGCGCATAAAAGCCCAACCAGAGCACGGCGGCGACGGCCGAGGTGATGATTGCCTTGCGCACGAGCTCCGGCCGCTCCGGGGCGCCGTGCTCCTCGCCCTTGCCAGGCTTCTGGACGCGACGGACGCCCAGCGGCAGCACGGTAAACAGCACCGTCCACCAGATGACGACATAGACCATGACGCCGGTGGCCCAGCTCATGGCGGCAGCTCCTTCTCAGACCTGTTCGAGTTCGATCAGCGTGCCGGCGAAGTCCTTGGGATGCAGGAACAGTACCGGCTTGTCGTGTGCTCCGATCTTGGGTTCACCATCGCCCAGCACCCGGGCTCCCTGCGACCTGAGCTTGTCGCGGGCGGCGTAGATGTCGTCGACCTCGTAGCAGACATGGTGGATGCCGCCGTCGGCATTGCGGGCGAGGAAGTTCGCGATCGGCGATTTCTCGCCCAACGGATGCAGGAGCTCGATCTTGGTGTTGGGCAACTCCACGAACACCACCGTCACCCCATGCGCCGGCTGCGCCTTGGGAGCACTTACCTTGGCACCCATGACGGTGCGGTAGAGTTCCGAGGCCTTGGCCAGGTCGGGCACGGCAATGGCGATGTGGTTCAGGCGTCCGATCATCGGGCTCTCCAAGCAGTCTCAAGGCTTAGATGCGGACGATGTGAACGTCCGTCAACGGCTTCTTGCCCAGGTGCGCGCGCACGACGCGCCGGACGGCCTGGCGGGCGGCTTCTTCGATCCGCCCGTCGTCGCTCCGTTCGGACGGGCTGAGATCGGCCAGCATCTCGCGCAGGCCTGCGATAATGGCCTTGGCGAGCATGCCGTCCTCGTCGTCGATACCGCGCAACGACACCTTCGGCGGCGCCACGGCGCGGCCCTTGCCGTCGATCACGAGGGTCGCCGCGGCGCTGCCGTTCCACAGCAACTTGCGCCGCTCACGCAAGGAACTGCCATCCAGCGGCACCAGCCCATCGCCGTCGCGGGCCAGCCGGCCCACCGGCACATGGTCGATGATCTCGGCCGGGCCCGGGGCCAGCCGGACCAGGGTGCCGTTGGGTGCCACGATCGTTTCCGGCACCTGGCAGGCCCGGGCGAGGGCTGCATGCTCGACCATGTGGCGAACCTCGCCATGGACCGGCAGGGCGATCCGGGGCCGCACCCATTGGTAGACTCGCACGAGTTCGTCGCGCGCAGGATGGCCGGAAACGTGAATATCAGCCTCGCGGTCGGTAATGACTTCCACGCCGCGCGCCATCAGGGCGTTCTGCAGGCGCCCGACCGAGCGTTCGTTGCCGGGGATGACGCGCGAGGAAAAGATCGCGGTGTCGCCCTCCTCCAGCACGAGGTCGCGGTGCTCGTCGTTGGCGATCTTGGCCATGGAGGCGCGCGCCTCGCCCTGGCTGCCGGTACAGATGAACAGCACCTTGTCCCGAGGCAGGTAAGCGCCGTCCTGCGGGCTGATGCACTCGGGAAAATCGAGCATGTAGCCGCATTCCTGCGCCGCCTCGATCATGCGCAGCAGTGCCGGGCCGGAAAGCACCGGGTGGCGCCCTGCCGCGACCGCGGCCAGCGCGATGCTCTCGACGCGCGCCAGATTGGACGCAAAACAGGTGACGGCGATCCGCCCCTTGCGCCCCTTCACCAGCTTCTTGAGGTTGGCCCGCACCATGGCTTCGGAGCCGGCCTCGCCTTCGACGAACACGTTGGTGCTGTCGCACACCATCGCGAGCACGCCCTCGTCGCCGATGCGCTTCAGCATCGCCTCGTCGGTCAGGTCGCCGATCAGCGGCTCGGGATCTATCTTCCAGTCGCCGGTATGGAAGATGGTGCCGAAGTTGGTGCGGATGGCGAGCGCATTCGGCTCGAGGATCGAATGCGTCATGGTGATCATCTCGAGATCGAACGGCCCGAGGCTGAACTTCCCCCGCAGCGGGATTTCCGTGATCCGGACGTCGTCGAGCAAGCCGGCCTGGATGAGCTTGCGCCGCAGCACAGAGGCCGCGAACGGCGTTGCATAGACCGGCGCCCTGAGGCGGGGCCAAAGATCCGCCACCGCTCCCAAGTGATCCTCGTGCGCATGGGTGAGCACGATCCCGACCAGGTCCTTGCGCCGTTCCTCGATGAAACCGGGATCGGGCATGATGACCTCTACGCCCGGCATGCTGTCGTCACCAAAGGCAATGCCGAGATCGAGCATCAGCCATTTGCCTGCATGGCCATAGAGATTGAGGTTCATGCCGATCTCGCCGGCGCCGCCCAGGGCGAGGAACAGCAACTCGTCGTTCGACGGGACGGTCATTTGTTGTTGCGGCGCCAGATCTCCAGGAGACCGAGCGACATCAGGTCCGGCTCGATGGCATCGAACAGGCCGATCTCGTCCTTGAACACGGCAGCGAGCCCACCGGTTGCCACCACCTTCATGGGCTCGCCATACTCGGCGCGGATGCGCCGGATCAGGCTCTCGATCAGCCCGACATAGCCCCAGAAGATGCCCGACTGCATGTTGGCCACGGTGTTCTTGCCGATGACCTTGGCCGGCTTCTCGACCCGGATGCGCGGCAGCCGGGCGGTCATCAGGTAGAAGGCCTCGATCGTGAGTTCCACGCCCGGGGCAAAGACGCCGCCGATGAAATTGCCGTCCTTGTCGGCGAGGTCGAAGGTGGTGGCGCTGCCGAAGTCGATCGTGATCAGCGGTCCGCCGTATTTCTTGTGGCCCGCGATCACGCCCACCAAACGGTCCGCGCCGGCCTCCTGTGGCCGATCGATCAGGATCTTGATGCCAAGCTCGCAATCCGGTTCGCCCACGATCAGCAGCTTGGTCTTGAAATAGGTCTCGCAGAGCCGGCGGATGTGCGTGTTCACCGGCGGCACGACGCTGGCCAGAATCGCCCCCTTGATCGAGTGCGGATCGAAGCCCTGCAGGCCCATAAGCTGCGTCAGCCAGGCGGCGTACTCGTCCGACGTGCGCTTGGCTTCCGTACGCAAGCGGAATTGCGCGACGATCTTGTCGCCGTCAAACACGGCGAACTTGGAATTGGTATTGCCGACATCAATCGCGAGCAGCATCGCTCGTTCTCCTCAGGCCGCCCGGCCCAGCAATTCACCCGACACGATCTTGCGCGGCCCGGCCGTCGTATCCAGCAGCAACGCGCCTTCGCCGTCCAGCCCGACGAAGCGGCCGCGCACGAGTTCGTCTCCCAGCCTGACGTCGACGTCGGCACCAAGTGGCCCGGCCTTGGCAAGCCATGCTGCCCGCACGTTCTCGAAACCGTGGCGGCGCCATTCGGCAAGCCTCTCGGCCAGCGCTTGAGCGAGCCTCTCCAGAGCCGTCTCAACCAAGCCTCCGAGCGCCGCGCCTGGATAGCGCATCTCCGGCAACTGCGGGGCGAAGGCCACATTGATCCCGATGCCGGCAATGACGTGCTCGACCAGGCCGCCCTGTCCGATCGAGCTTTCCAGCAGAATGCCCGCGACCTTGCCGCCGTCGACCATGACGTCGTTCGGCCATTTCACCCTTGTCTCTCGGCCGGCCGGAACGACGTCGGCAACCGCAAGGGCGGCAACAAATCCAAGCTCGGAGGCACGCGACGCTGCGCAGTCGGGCCGCAAGATGGTCGAGCTGTAGAGGTTGCCGACGGGCGAGGCCCAGTGGCGGCCACGACGGCCGCGACCGCCCGTCTGCTCGCGCGCCCAGACGACCGTCCCCTCGGCAGCACCGACTTCCGCCAGGCGTGCCGCCTCGTCATTGGTGCTGCCGACGCTGTCCAGCGCGACCAGCGTCCACCCGTCCGGCAGGACGGGCGCGGAGATCACGGGAATAGGCCCTTCGCCGCCGCCGCCGCGATCAGGCTGAGCGGCTGTGGTGCCAGCGAGAACACCGCCACCAGCACGGCGGCCACAAATGCTACGGCACGATAGACACCGAACGGCGTGCGATCGAGGGAGTCGGCTTCCTCGTCGAAGTACATCACCTTGACGATGCGCAGGTAGTAGTAGGACGCCACCACGGATGCGAGCACGCCCAGAACCGCGGGAATGAAGAGTTTGGCTTCGACGGCGGCCATGAAGATGTAGAGCTTGCCCCAGAAGCCCGCGAGCGGCGGGATGCCGGCCAGCGAGAACATGAACAGCAGCATGGCGAAGGCCATCATCGGCTGGCTTTTGGCCAGGCCTGCCAGATCGGAGACATTCTCGACCATGACGCCGCGGCGCTTCATCATCAGGATCGTGGCAAACACGCCCAGCGTCATGACGAGATAGATGGCGAGGTAGAAGACGATCGCCTGGATCCCCTTCTCGCTGCCGCTTGCCAATCCCAGCAGCACGTAGCCCACGTTGCCGATCGACGAATAGGCCATCAGGCGCTTGATGTTCTGCTGGCGAAGTGCCGCGAAGGCGCCCAGCGCCATCGACAGAACGGAAGCCACGACGATGATCTGCTGCCACTGCAGGAACAACGGCTTGAACGGGCCCATCAGGACCGAAACCATCAGCGAGATGGCCGCAATCTTGGGTGCCACGGCGAACAGCGCCGTCACCGGCGTCGGCGCGCCCTCATAGACGTCGGGCGTCCACATATGGAAGGGCACGGCTGAAACCTTGAAGGCGAGACCCGCGACCACGAACACCAAACCGACGATGGTCCCGAACTCCGCGGCCTTGCCGTTGAGCAGCGCCTGAGAAATCTGGACAAAGGCCGTGCCGCCACAGAAGCCATAGATCAGCGAGGCGCCGAACAGCAGCATGCCGGAGGCGACGGAGCCCAGGACGAAGTATTTTACGCCGGCTTCGGTCGAACGCAGATTGTCGCGCTGGAAGGCCGCGATGACATAGAGCGCCAGTGACTGCAGCTCGAGCCCAACGTAAAGAGACATGAGATCGTTGGCCGAAATCATCAGCATCATGCCAAGCGTCGCCAACGCCACCAGCACCGGATACTCGAAGCGCCACGCCTTGACCTGTTCGAAGTAAGACCGTGACATCAGGACCGCGACCGCAGCGCCGACCAGCACCATGGCCTTCATGGTGGCCGTCAAGCGGTCGACAATGAACAGCGAGGCAAACGCCGTCCCTTCCCTATACGGCGCGAAGAGCAGCACCGCCGTCGCCAGCAACACGACCGAAGTGGCCACCGACACGAACGGGGTCGACGCCTCGCCTTTCACGACGCCGTAGATCAGCAGCAGCAACGTCGCCGCCGCGAGGAAGATCTCCGGCCGTGCTAGCGTCCAGGATTCCAGACCGACAATCATGTTCATCCCTCCCGGCCGCTTACGGCGCCAATGCCGCGGTGCGGGCGAGCTTCAGGGCGGCCTGATAGTCGCCAATCAGCTTGTCGACCGCCGGCGCCATCGGATCGAGGAAAGAGCTGGGATAGATACCCATCCAAAGCGTGATCAAGATCAGCGGCAGGAACAACGCGATCTCGCGGCGGTTCATGTCGAGGATGCCCTTCAGCGAGTCTTTGGTCAGCTCGCCGAAGATGATCTTGCGGTAAAGCCAGAGAGCGTAGGCCGCCCCCAGGATGATTCCGGTCGTGGCCAGGAACGCCACCCAAGTGTTGGCCTTGAAGGTGCCGACCAGCACCAGAAATTCACCGACGAAGCCCGACAGGCCCGGCAGACCGACGCTCGCCAGAGTGAAGAACATGAACGTGAAGGCGTACCGCGGCATTCGGTGCACCAGACCGCCGTAGGCCGCGATCTCGCGGGTGTGCATGCGATCGTAGACGACGCCGACGCAAAGGAAGAGTGCTGCCGAGACGATGCCGTGGCTCAGCATCTGGAAAATCGAACCCTGCACGCTCTGCATGTTCATGATGAAGGCGCCGATCGTCACGAAGCCCATATGGGCGATCGACGAATAGGCGATCAGCTTCTTCATGTCCTCCTGCACCAGGGCGACCAGCGACGTGTAGATGATGGCCACGATGCTGAGGCCGAAAACCAGCGGTGCAAAATACTGCGACGCCTCGGGCAGGAGTGGAATGGAGAACCTGAGGAAGCCGTACCCGCCCATCTTCAGCAACACGCCGGCCAGGATCACCGAGCCAGCCGTCGGCGCCTCGACGTGGGCATCCGGCAACCAGGTGTGGACCGGCCACATCGGCACCTTGACCGCGAAGGAAGCGAAGAAGGCGAGCCACAACCAGCACTGCCAGGTGAAGGGCAGGTTGAGCTTTTCAACCGCCGTCGGCAGATCCGTCGTGCCGACCTGCCAGTAGATGGCGATGATCGCCAGCAGCATCAGGACGGAGCCCAGTAGCGTGTAGAGGAAGAACTTGAAGGCCGCATAGACACGCCGCTTGCCACCCCAGACACCGATGATCAGGAACATCGGGATCAGCACACCTTCAAAGAAGACGTAGAACAAGGCGAGGTCGAGGGCGCAGAACATGCCGACCATGAAGGTCTCGAGCACCAGGAACGCGATCATGTATTCCTTGACCCGAACCTTGATCGAATCCCAGCTCGCGAGGATGCAGATCGGCGTCAGCAGGGTCGACAGCAGCACGAAGAACAGCGAGATTCCGTCGATGCCCATGTGATAGCCGATGCCGAGCGCCGGCACCCAGTCGAATTTCTCTTCGAACTGGAAGCCCGCCTTGGTGGCGTCGAAGCGGATCCAGAGGACGAGCGAGATCAGAAACGTCGCCAGCGAGGTGATCAGCGCGGCGCTACGGCAGTTGCGGTCCACGGCCTCCTTGGGGCCGTTCACGATCAGACAGAAGAACGCCCCCACCAGCGGCAGGAACGTAACCAGGGAGAGGATCGGCCAGCTCGACATCCGCCTACCCCACCGCCAGCATGAAGTACGTGACGAGGCCTGCCACGCCGACAAGCATCACGAAGGCATAGTGGTAGAGGTAACCGCTCTGGAAGCGGCTCAGCACGCCTGCTATGTCTTGTGCCCGTGCAGCGATGTTGTCGGCGCCGAGCCCGTCGATTATCGCGCCGTCGCCCTTCTTCCATAACACGCGGCCGATCGCGAGCGCGGGCCGGACGAAAACCGCGTCGTAGATCTCGTCGAAGTACCACTTGTTGAAGAACAGTGCGTGCACGCCGGGGAATGCTTTGACCGTGCGTTCCGGCAGGTCGGTCCTGACGATGTAGTAATAGTAGCTGAGCGCGATGCCTGAGAGCGCGAAGACCAACGGCAGAAGCTTCACCCACAGCGGCACTTCGTGCGCGTGATGCAGTACTTCCTCGGTCGACTTCAAGGCGATCGACTGGCCCCAGAAGCTCTTCCAGTCATGACCGACAAACCAGTCGTAGGCGACATAGCCGGACAGCGCAGCGCCGATCGCCAGCACATAGAGCGGGATCAGTATGACTTGTGGCGATTCGTGCGCATGATCCCAGGTGTGATGGTCGCCCCGGTACTTGCCGTAGAACGTCAGGAACATCAGGCGCGTCGAGTAGAATGCCGTCATGAAGGCGGCGATGACGCCCAGCCAGAAGGCGATGAGGCCCACCGTCGTGTGCACGCCGAAGGCCGATTCAAGCATGATGTCCTTGGAATAGAAGCCGGCAAAACCGACACCGTTACCGAGCAGGAACGGAATGCCGATGCCCGACAGCGCCAGGGTGCCGATCCACATCAACACGAAGGTTTGCGGTGCCTTCTCCTTCACGCCGCCCATCTTCCGCATGTCCTGCTCGTGATGCAGGCAGGTGATGACCGAACCCGACCCCAGGAACAGCAGCGCCTTGAAGAACGCGTGGGTCATGAGATGGAACATCGCCGCCGAGTAGGCGCCAACGCCGCAGGCGAAGAACATGTAGCCGAGCTGGCTGCAGGTCGAATAGGCGACCACCCGCTTGATGTCGAACTGGGTGAGGCCGACCGTAGCGGCAAAAAATGCCGTCGCGGCACCAACCAGGGTAACCACCTGCAGCGCGACAGGCGCCAGTTCGAACAGCGGAGACAGGCGGCAGACCATGAACACGCCGGCAGTCACCATGGTGGCGGCATGGATCAGCGCGGATACCGGCGTCGGGCCTTCCATGGCGTCTGGCAGCCACGTATGCAGTCCAAGCTGGGCCGACTTGCCCATGGCACCCACGAACAGCAGCAGGCAGGCCGTCTCGAGCGCCGGCAGGTTCATGCCGAGGAACTGCATGCGCATCTGGGCCATTTCCGGCCCCTTGGCGAAGATGTCGGCGAAGTTCACCGAGCCGCTCAGCATCCAGATGGCGAAGATGCCGAGTGCGAAGCCGAAGTCGCCGATGCGATTGACGATGAACGCCTTCATCGCCGCGGCGTTGGCCGAGGGCTTGTCGTACCAGAAGCCGATCAGCAGGTAAGACGCGAGGCCCACGCCTTCCCAGCCAAAGAACAGCTGCACCAGATTGTCCGACGTCACCAGCATCAGCATGAAGAAGGTGAACAGGCTGAGATAGGACATGAAGCGCGCGATGCTGGTGTCCTCGGCCATGTAGCCGATCGAATAAACATGCACCATCGACGACACGACGGTGACCACGATCAGCATCACTGCGGTCAGCGTATCGAGACGCAGCGCCCAGTCGACCTCGAACGTTCCCGAGCCGATCCAGGTGAAGAGCTTGACCACGATCAGCTTGCCGCTCTCCGGCCCGAAGCCGATGCGGATGAACACGAAGATCGACAGCGCCGCCGCGATCAGCAACGCCGCGGTAGTGACGATCTGGGCCGGCCGGTCGCCGATCACGCGGCAGAAAAGACCGGCAAACGCTGCAGCCAGCAGCGGCAGGAAGACGATAAGCTTGACGGCTAGGTCCATGGTGAGTGCGCGCCCCTAGCCCTTCATCTCGCTGATGTCTTCGACGGCGATCGTTCCGCGGTTGCGGAAGTAGACCACCAGGATGGCGAGTCCGATGGCGGCCTCCGCCGCCGCCACGGTCAGCACCAGCATCGCGAAGACCTGGCCAACGACGTTGCCTTCGAAGATCGAAAAGGCGACGAGATTGATATTCACCGCAAGCAGCATCAGCTCGACGCACATCAGGATGACGATGACGTTCTTGCGGTTGAGGAAGATGCCCAGGATGCCCAGCGTGAACAGCACCGAGGAGACCGTGAGGTAGTGACCGAGGCCGAGGGTCATCACACGCCTCCCCTGGTCGGCACCTTGACCACGGTCATCGCCTGCTCCTTGGTCCGGTTGATCTGGTCGCCAACCTTCTGGCGCCGCACGCCCGGACGGGTGCGCAGCGTCAGCACGATGGCACCGATCATGGCCACCAGCAGGACCAGGCCCGCCACCTGGAAGAGATAGAAGTACTGCGTATAAAGCACCCGGCCGATTGCGCGCGTATTGTCGATCGCCAGTACCTGGGCGCCCTGCTTGTTCAGGGCCGTCATCGTGCTCGAACCGGCGCCCAGAACACCCAGCCCCAGCAGGATCTCGGCCAGCAGCACGACGCCGATCATGGCGCCGACCGGCAGGTATTTAAGGAAGCCTTCGCGAATCTCGACGAGATTGATGTCGAGCATCATCACGACGAACAGGAACAGCACCGCGACCGCGCCGACATAGACGATGACCAGGATCATCGCGATGAACTCGGCGCCGATCAGCAGGAACAGCGCCGCGGCATTGAAGAAGGCAAGGATCAGGAACAACACCGAATAGACCGGGTTGCGCGAGACCACGACCATCGCGCCCGATGCGACGACCACCGCCGCGAAGACGTAGAAGGCCAGAGCCTGAAGCAGCATTGTTCTCTCCCCCCGCCAGCCGCTCAGCGATACGCGGCGTCGGCGTGGAGGTTGGCCGCAATCAGGCTCTCCCAGCGGTCGCCGTTCGCGAGCAACTTGTCCTTGTTGTACATCAGCTCCTCGCGGGTCTCGGTCGAGAATTCGAAATTCGGGCCTTCGACGATGGCATCGACCGGGCAGGCTTCCTGGCAGAAGCCGCAGTAGATGCACTTCGTCATGTCGATGTCGTAGCGCGTGGTGCGCCGGCTGCCGTCGTCGCGCGGCTCGGCCTCGATGGTGATCGCCTGGGCCGGGCAAATCGCCTCGCAGAGCTTGCAGGCAATGCAGCGTTCCTCGCCGTTCGGATAGCGGCGCAACGCGTGCTCGCCCCGGAAACGTGGGCTGAGCGGTCCCTTCTCGTGCGGATAGTTCACCGTCACCTTGGGCTTGAACATGTACTTCAACGTCAGCGCAAAGCCCGTGACCAGTTCGGTCAGCAGGAACGCGCGGGCGGTACGGTCGAGAGAGGCCATTGTGCGATCTCCCTAGGACTTCGGAACCCAGCCGCCGAACTGCAGCACGGCGGCGGTGAGGACGACCCAGCCCAGCGAGACCGGCAGGAACACTTTCCAGCCCAGCCGCATCAACTGGTCGTAGCGGTAGCGAGGCAGCGTGCCCTTGGTCCAGCTGAAGACGAACAGCAGGAACGCAATTTTGAGTGCGAACCAGACGACGCCCGGCACGTAGGTGAAGGGCGCGTACGGGATTGGCGACATCCAGCCACCGAGGAACAGGATGGCACCGAGTGCCGACAAGAGGATCATGTTGGCGTATTCGCCGAGGAAGAACAGGCCGAACGTCATCGCCGAGTATTCGGTGTGGAAGCCTGCCACGAGCTCGGCTTCGGACATCGGCAGATCGAATGGCGTGCGATTGGTTTCCGCCAGTGCCGACACGAAGAAGATCACGAACATCGGCAGCAGCGGCAGGAAGAACCAGTGCCAGAACCCGCCGGACTGAGCCAGCACGACATCGGACAGGTTGAGCGAGCCGACGCAGAGCAGGACGGTGATCAGCACGAAGCCGATCGAGACCTCGTAGGACACCATTTGCGCCGCCGAGCGCAGCGCGCCCAGGAAGGCGTACTTGGAGTTCGACGCCCAGCCGGCGATGATGATGCCATAGACGCCGAGCGAGGAGATGGCGAAGAGGTAGAGAATGCCGACATTGATGTTGGCAATGACCCAACCGTCGTCGAACGGCACCACGGCCCAGGCCACCAGCGCCGTCATGAAGGTGATCATCGGCGCAATGATGAACAAAATCGCATTGGCGCTGGACGGAACGATGGTTTCCTTCAGCACCAGCTTCAAGCCGTCGGCGAAGGGCTGTAGCAGGCCGAACGGACCAACCACATTGGGACCGCGGCGGAGCTGGATCGAGGCCCAGACCTTGCGGTCGACGTAAGTCATGTAGGCGACGGCAACCAGCAGCGGCACCGTGACGGCCAGGCACTGAGCCAGGATGACGATGGCCTGGCCTAGCCAGTTGGTGGTGAAGAACTGGATCAGATCGGCGCTCATGCCTTACTCCGCCGCCATGAGTTGGGCGCGCGAGGCCATGCACTCGGCCATCGTCTTGGACGCCCGGCTGATCGGGCAGGTCATGTAGAAATTGACGATCGGCGAGACGAACGGCTGATCGGTCAAGGCCCCCGCCTTGCCAAAGACACCCCACGTTCCCGCAGCCTGCTGGTCGATCGCAGCAAAGGTCCTGTTCACCGCGACGAGGCGAGCCCGAACCTGGTCGAGCGTGTCGTAGGGAAGCGTCTTGCCCAACCGTTCCGACAGCGCACGCAGGATCGCCCAGTCCTCGCGGGCATCGCCCGGCGGGTAGCCCGCGCGCTGGCCGAGCTGCACGCGGCCTTCAGTGTTCACATAGGTCCCAGGCTTCTCGGTATAGGCGGCACCCGGCAGAACAACGTCGGCGCGATGGGCGCCGGCATCGCCATGGTGACCCTGATAGACCACGAAGGCCTTGCCGAGGCGCTTGGTGTCGATCTCGTCGGCGGCCAGGAGATAGACCAGCTCTATCTCGCGCTTCTCGCAGCCGGCCAGGATGCCCTCGACGTCACGACCGCCGTCGCCCGGCACCAGGCCGAGATCGAGGCCGCCAACGCGCGCCGCCGTCGTGTGGAGCACGGCAAAGCCGTTCCAGTCGGCGCGGACAGCGTTCAGCTTCTCGGCGAGATCGCGGGCCAGCGCCAGGATGGCGGCGCCGTCTTCGCGCGCCAGGGCCCCCATACCGACGATGATCAGCGGGTGCTTGGCGGCTTTCAGTTTCTCGGAGAAGCCGAGCTTGCCGTCGACCAGTTCGCGCAAGGTCGCGGGGCCGGCGCCCAGGCGTTCCACCGGATAGGTGTGGTCCACCGCGGGGCCGACACTGACAATGGTGCACTGGCCCGACAGGTAGCGCTTGCGCAACCGTGCATTCAGGACCGGCGATTCCCAGCGCGGGTTTGTCCCGATCAGCAGGATCGCATCGGCCGAATCGATACCGCGGACACCGGGATTGAAGATGTAGCTGCCGCGAGGGCCATCGAGCCTGGCACCATCCTGGCGGCAGTCGATGTTGGGCGATCCCAGCGCCTTCACCAGATCCTTGAGCGCCACCATCGATTCGGCATCGCACTGGTCGCCGATGATTGCTGCCACCTTGGTGCCGTCGAGCCCCGTCAGCTTGGCCTCGATCGCGGCGAATGCCTGATCCCAGGTCGCCTCGACCAGCTTGCCGCCGCGCCGCACATAGGGCCGGTCCAGCCGCTGGTGACGCAGGCCGTCGAGGGCATGGCGCGTCTTGTCGGAAATCCACTCCTCGTTCACATCGTCGTTGAGGCGCGGCAGCACGCGCATCACCTGCGCGCCCCGCGTGTCGATGCGGATGTTGGCGCCGAGGCCATCCATCACATCGATCGACTCGGTCTTGCTGAGTTCCCATGAGCGGGCTTCGAACGCGTAAGGCTTGGAGGTCAATGCGCCGACCGGACAAAGATCGACCAGATTGCCGGACAGCTCGGTGCTGAGCGCATGCTCGACGTAGGTCGTGACTTCCATGCTCTCGCCACGGCCCGTGGCGCCCAGCTCCTCGACGCCTGCCACCTCGGTCGCGAAACGGATGCAACGCGTGCAATGGATGCAGCGGTTCATCGACGTCTTGACCAACGGACCCAGTTCCTTGTCCGGCACCGCGCGCTTGTTCTCGTGGTAGCGGCTGCGGTCGAAGCCGTAGCCCATCGCCTGATCCTGCAGATCGCACTCGCCACCCTGGTCGCAGATCGGGCAATCGAGCGGATGGTTGATCAGCAGGAATTCCATCACGCCGTTGCGCGCCTTCTTGACCGTCGGCGTCTGGGTGAAGATCTCCTGCTTGTCGGCAACAGGCAGCGCACAGCTTGCCTGCGGCTTGGGTGGCCCGGGCTTCACCTCGACCAGGCACATGCGGCAATTGCCGGCGATCGACAGCCGCTCGTGGTAGCAGAAGCGCGGGATCTCAACGCCCGCCAGTTCACAGGCCTGCAAGACCGTGATGCCGGCCGGCACCTCGAGTTCGACGCCGTCGATTTTGATCGTGGGCATTGCCTGTTACCCGCCCCTACTCGGCCGCCAGTTTTTCGGTGCGCGCACGGATGCGGCGCTCCATCTCAGGTCGGAAATGGCGGATCAGGCCCTGGATCGGCCATGCTGCCGCGTCGCCCAGGGCGCAGATCGTGTGCCCCTCGACCTGCTTGGTCACGTCCTCGAGCGCATCGATCTCCTCAAGGCGCGCGTTGCCCGTCACCATGCGTTCCATAACGCGCCACATCCAGCCGGTGCCCTCACGGCACGGCGTGCACTGGCCGCAGCTCTCGTGCTTGTAGAAGTAGCTGAGCCGGGCGATCGCCTTCACGATGTCGGTCGACTTGTCCATGACGATGACGGCTGCCGTGCCGAGGCCCGACTTCTGATCGCGCAGCGAGTCGAAATCCATCAGGACTGTGTCGCAGATCGACTTGGGTAGCAGCGGCACCGAGGCACCGCCGGGGATCACCGCCAGCAGGTTGTCCCAGCCGCCGCGCACGCCGCCGGCATGGCGATCGATCAGCTCGCGAAGCGGGATGCCCATTTCCTCTTCGACGTTGCAGGGCTTGTTCACGTGCCCCGAAATGCAGAACAGCTTGGTGCCGGTGTTGTTCGGGCGGCCGATGCCGGCGAACCAGGTCGCTCCCCGGCGCAGGATGGTGGGCGCAACGGCAATCGACTCGACGTTGTTCACCGTCGACGGGCAGCCATAGAGACCCGAACCGGCCGGGAACGGCGGCTTCAGCCGCGGCATGCCCTTCTTGCCCTCTAGGCTCTCCAGCAGCGCGGTTTCCTCGCCGCAGATGTAGGCGCCGGCGCCGCGGTGGACGTAGAGGTCGAAATCCCAGCCCGAGCCGCAGGCGTTCTTGCCAAGCAGGCCCGCATCATACGCCTCGCGGACGGCGGCTATGAGGTTTTGGGCCTCATTATAAAACTCGCCGCGCACGTAGATGTAGCCCGCGTTCGCCCGCATGGCGAAGCCCGCGACCAGACAGCCCTCGATGAAGAGATGCGGATCGTGACGCAGGATATCGCGATCCTTGCAGGTCCCGGGCTCCGACTCGTCGGCGTTCACGATCAGGTAGTGCGGACGGTCCTTCACTTCCTTGGGCATGAAGGACCACTTTAGGCCGGTCGGGAATCCGGCGCCGCCGCGGCCGCGCAGGCCTGACTTCTTCATCTCGTCGATGATGCCGTCGGGGCCCTTGTCGAGGATGGCCTTGGTATTGTCCCAGGCGCCGCGGGCTCGCGCGCCGGCCAGGTGCCAGTCGTGGGCGCCGTAGAGATTGGTGAAGATGCGGTCCTTGTCGCTGAGCATTGCCCTACTCGCTCCGGAGCGTCGTGGCGCCGCCGACCGGCGCCGATGTCTGCCGGTCGACCTGGGGACCGGCCTTTGGCGTTTCGCCGCGCCGGAACGCGTCGAGCACCTTGTTGATCGAGGCCTCGTCGAGATCCTCGTAGAAATCGTCGTTGATCTGGACGACCGGCGCGTTCACGCAGCCACCTAGACACTCGACTTCCTGCACGCTGAAGGTCTCGCCGTCGGCCGCATGCTGACAGGCCTTCATCACCGCCTCCGAGCCGCGCAGCCAGCACGGCGTCGTGGTGCAGACCTGCAGCAGGTACTTCCCGCGCGGCTTGAGCTGGAACATCGTGTAGAAGGTCGCGATCTCGTAGACCCGGATCGGCGCCATATCGAGAAGCTTGGCGACCTCGTCCATCGCCACCCGCGGCAGCCAACCCTGCTGGCGCTGCGCGAGATCGAGCACGGCGATCACGGCGCTGGCCTGGCGGCCCGGCGGATAGTTCGCCATCAGCGCCTTCGCCTTGGCCAGGGAGTCCGGCATGAAGGCGAAGTGCGCGACGTGCGGCACATCCTTGGGATCGGCGGTGATCATCGCCATCTCGTCGTCTCCTAGCGGTCGATCTCGCCGAACACGATGTCGAGCGAACCGATGTTCGCCGACATATCGGCGAGCTGGTGGCCCTTCGTCATCATTTCGAGCGCCTGCAAGTGCGGAAATCCCGGTGCACGGATCTTGCAGCGATAGGGTTTGTTGGTGCCGTCGGACACGAGATAGACGCCGAATTCGCCCTTCGGCGCCTCGACAGCCGTGTAGGTCTCGCCGGCCGGCACCTTGTAGCCCTCGGTGTAGAGTTTGAAGTGATGGATCAGCGCTTCCATCGAGTCCTTCATCTCGCCGCGGCGCGGCGGCGACAGCTTGCGATCGTCGACCCGCACCGGGCCGCCCACCTTGCGCAGCGCCGCGATGCACTGCTCCATGATGCGCACGCTCTGGTACATCTCCTCGATGCGCACCAGGTAGCGCGCAAAGCAGTCGCCGGTCTTGCCGAGCGGGATGTCGAAATCCATGCGCTCGTAGACGTCATAAGGCTGCGACTTGCGCAAATCCCAGGGAATGCCCGAGGCGCGGATCAGCGGTCCGGAGAATCCCCAGTCGAGCGCCTGCTCAGCCGACACGACACCAATGTCGACGGTGCGCTGGCGGAAGATGCGATTGTCGTTCAGCAGCTTCTCGATGTCCTTCAGGAACGGGAAGAACTGCTTGATCCAGCCGTCCATCGAATCGAGCATGCCGTCGGGCAGATCCTGGTGAACGCCGCCGGGCCGGAAATAGGCCGCGTGCATGCGCGAACCGCTCACCTGCTCGTAATACTCCATCAGCAGCTCGCGCTGCTCGAAGCCCCACAGCGGCGGCGTCAGCGCGCCGGTGTCCATGGCGAACGTCGTGACGTTCAGCAGGTGATTCAGGATGCGCGTGATCTCGGCGAACAGCACGCGGATGTACTGGCCGCGCTCTGGCGCCGTGATGCCCAGCAGCTTCTCGACCGCCAGCGCATAGGCATGCTCCTGGTTCATCGGCGAGACGTAGTCGAGTCGGTCGAAGTACGGCACCGCCTGCAGGTAGCTCTTGTACTCGATCAGCTTCTCGGTGCCGCGATGCAGCAGGCCGATGTGGGGATCGCAGCGTTCGACGATCTCGCCGTCCATCTCGACGACCAGGCGCAACACGCCGTGGGCCGCCGGGTGTTGCGGCCCGAAGTTCATCGTCAGGGTCTTGATCTCGACGTCGGACATGTCTGCTCGTCTTGGCCTCTGTTTGGGCCTTCTCGTCGCCCGGCAACGTCTGCGCGCCTTCCCATGGGCTGAGGAAGTCGAAGCGACGGAACTCCTGCGTCAGCTTCACCGGCTCGTAGACGACGCGCTTCTGGACGTCATCCCAGCGCAACTCGACGAAGCCGGTGAGCGGGAAATCCTTGCGCAGCGGATGGCCCTCGAATCCATAGTCGGTGAGGATCCGCCGCAGGTCGGGATGATCGGAAAACCATATGCCGTAGAGGTCGTAGGCCTCGCGCTCGAACCAGCCGGCCGCGCTATAGACTGGCGCAGCCGACGGCACGGGCATCGCTTCGTCGGTCGCGACTTTTATTCGAATCCGCTGGTTGTTCTTCAGGCTGAGCAGATTGTAGACGACGTCGAAGCGCTTCTCGCGCTCTGGCCAATCGACGCCACAGATGTCGATGAGTTGCTTGAACAGGCACTTTGGGTCGTCACGCAGGAACGTGAGCAAACCGACCAGCTTGTCGGCCGGGCACTCCAGCATCAGTTCGCCGAGGCGAACGTTGCTGCTCGTCACCGCACCGGCGGTCGCCTGGACGATGTGGTCGCCAAGTTCCTGCAACGGCTGATCCATCAACGCACCAGCGTTCCGGTGCGGCGGATCTTCTTCTGGAGCTGCAGGATGCCGTACAGCAAGGCCTCGGCGGTCGGTGGGCAGCCCGGCACGTAGATATCGACCGGCACGATGCGATCGCAGCCGCGCACGACCGAATAACTATAATGATAGTAGCCACCGCCGTTGGCGCAGGAGCCCATCGAAATGACGTAGCGAGGCTCGGCCATCTGGTCGTAGACCTTGCGCAACGCCGGCGCCATCTTGTTGGTCAGCGTGCCGGCCACGATCATCACGTCGGCGGCACGCGGGCTCGGCATCGGCGCGAAGCCGAAGCGGTCGAGGTCGTAGCGGCTCATCCAACAGTGGATCATCTCAACACCGCAGCAGGCCAGGCCGAACGTGAGACCCCACATCGACCCGGTGCGCGCCCAGGTGATCAGCTTGTCGAGCTGCGCCACGACGAAGCCCTTGTCGGCCAGTTCGTCGTTCAAGGCCCGCGAGAGCGCCGCTTCGGCGACGCTGTTCGGCTTGGGCGGCGTGATCACTCCCATTCCAGGGCTCCCTTGCGCCACTCGTAGATGAACCCGACCGTGAGCACGCCCAGAAACAGCATCATCGACCAGAAGCCGAACAGGCCGATGTCGCCCAGCGTCACCGCCCACGGAAACAGGAACGCGACCTCAAGGTCGAAGATGATGAACAGAATGGCAACCAGGTAAAAGCGGACATCGAACTTCCCGCGCGCATCGTCGAACGGCGCGAAGCCGCACTCGAACGGCGAAAGCTTCTCGGAATTGGGATTCTGGCGGGCGATCAGATACGACCCGCCGAGCATTGCGCTCGTAAGGCCAAAGGCGAGGCCGAGGAAGATCAGGATCGGAAGGTATTCCCTAAGAAGATCTTCCATCGCCACCCCTTGCGCCCCGTTTTTGTGGGCTGCCAGTGTTTGGGCTGGCGCGAGCGACGGGACTCGAACCCGCGACCTCCGGCGTGACAGGCCGGCGTTCTAACCAACTGAACTACGCCCGCAATAGCCCCAAACGGCGCGCGAGAGATATAGGACCACCTATTGGGTGTCAAGCATACCGCACCCGCGAAGAGGTGCGTAAATGCCCGATATTGCTATGCTTTCCACGCTACCGCGGACGCCTCGCGAAACGCTGGTGGGCGATGACGGGCTCGAACCGCCGACATCTTCCGTGTAAAAGAAGCGCTCTACCAACTGAGCTAATCGCCCGACACGTTCAGTCCTAACACAGCGCCCGAAAGCGGCGCTAGTTGATCGCGTCCTTGAGAGCCTTGCTCGCCTTGAAACGCGGCACATTCGCAGCCGGAATCTTGATCTTCTCGCCCGTCTGGGGATTTCGGCCCTCGCCTGCCTTGCGCTTGGTCACCTGGAAAGTCCCGAAGCCCACCAGCAAAACCTTTTCCTTCTTCTTCAAGGACTTGGTGACGACGGTCAGGATGGCATCAACGGCGTTGGCCGCGTCCGTCTTGGAGAGGTTAGTCGAAGCGGCGACGGCGGCGATCAAATCGTGCTTGTTCACGGGCGAGCCCCTGCATGGTCCGGCAGCCTCAAGTGTAGGGGCGACCTGAAAACGGCGTCAACGCCGAATACCATATTTTGTGGGGCGACCTCCCACAAGGCGCATAAGTTGCGGTCAGACGCAACGAAGCCCCGGATCGCTCCGGGGCTTCGGGTTGTTTTCGAAAGGACGCCTAGTGAGCCCGGATGGCCTCAGGTCCGTCCGCCGGCTTGGCCGCGACCGCATCGAGGTCGTTCGGCCATTCGATGGCGACCAGCGGCTTGACCAGCGCCTTGGCAAGGACCTCATCGACGGTCGATACTGGGATGATCTCCAGGCCCTTCTTCACGTTGTCTGGAATCTCCGGCAGATCGCGCTCGTTCTCCTTGGGAATGAGCACAGTCTTGAGACCGCCGCGCAATGCCGCCAGCAACTTCTCCTT
This sequence comes from Reyranella massiliensis 521, assembly GCA_945860205.1. Classification (GTDB taxonomy): domain Bacteria; phylum Pseudomonadota; class Alphaproteobacteria; order Reyranellales; family Reyranellaceae; genus Reyranella; species Reyranella massiliensis_B. Next base: position 38,192 of record CAMARK010000021.1, read on the forward strand.
GAGGCCGCCGATCGGCATGACCCGGCCGCGCAGGCTGATCTCGCCGGTCATGGCTACATCCTTGCGCACCGCGACGCCGGTCAACGCCGAGACGATCGAGGTGATCATGCCGACACCCGCCGACGGGCCGTCCTTGGGCGTGGCGCCTTCCGGCACGTGCACATGGATGTCGCGCTTTTCGAAGATGTTGTGCTTGATGCCGAAGGTCGCGGCGCGCGAGCGGATGTAAGCATTGGCCGCCTGCACCGACTCCTGCATAACGTCGCCCAGCTTGCCGGTGACAGTCACCCGACCGCGGCCCGGCACCAGCACGGCTTCGATCTGCAGCAGTTCGCCACCGACCTCGGTCCACGCCAGGCCCGTCGTGATGCCGACCAGATCCTCGAGCTCGGCCTCGCCGTAGCGGAAGCGGCGTACGCCAGCGAACTTGTCGAGGTTCTTGCGGCCGATCTTCACCTTGGAAGTCCCCTTCATGAGGATTTCCTTCACCGCCTTGCGGGCCAGGTTGGCGATCTCGCGCTCCAGATTGCGAACGCCGGCCTCGCGCGTGTAGTAGCGCACGAGATCTCGTACGGCGTCATCATGGATGTCGAGCTCGCCTTCCTTCAGCCCGTTGGCCTCGACCTGCTTGGCGATCAGGTGCTTGCGTGCGATCGCGACCTTTTCATCCTCGGTGTAGCCGGCCAGCCGGATGATCTCCATGCGATCCATCAGCGGCTGCGCCATGCGCAGCGAATTCGCCGTGGTGATGAACATCACGTTCGACAGGTCGTAGTCGACCTCGAGATAGTGGTCGTTGAACGAGCTGTTCTGTTCCGGATCGAGGACCTCGAGCAGCGCCGATGACGGGTCACCGCGGAAGTCCGCGCCGAGCTTGTCGATCTCGTCGAGCAGGAAGAGCGGGTTCGACGACTTCGCCTTCTTCATGCTCTGGATGACCTTGCCCGGCAGCGAGCCGATGTAGGTCCGGCGATGGCCGCGGATCTCCGCCTCGTCCCGCACGCCGCCCAGCGACATGCGCACGAAGTTGCGCCCCGTGGCCTTGGCGATCGACTTGCCGAGCGACGTCTTGCCGACGCCCGGTGGGCCGATCAGGCACAGGATCGGGCCCTTCATCTTGTCGACGCGTTGCTGGACCGCGAGGTACTCGAGGATGCGCTCCTTCACCTTCTCGAGGCCGTGATGATCGGCGTTGAGAATCTCCTCGGCGTACTTCAGGTCCTTGATGATCTTGGTCGGCTTGCGCCACGGAATCGACAGCAGCCAGTCGAGGTAGTTGCGCACCACCGTCGCCTCGGCCGACATCGGGCTCATGGTCCGAAGCTTCTTCAGCTCGGCATTGGCCTTCTCCCGCGCTTCCTTTGACAGGCGCGTCTTGCGGATGCGCTTCTCCAGTTCGGAGACCTCGTCGCGACCGTCCTCAGTCTCGCCAAGCTCCTTCTGGATCGCCTTCATCTGCTCGTTGAGATAGTACTCGCGCTGCGTCTTCTCCATCTGACGCTTCACGCGATTGCGGATCTTCTTCTCGACCTGCAACACGCCGATCTCGCCTTCCATCAGGCCGAGGATGCGCTCCAGCCGCTTCGACACCGAATCGAGCTCGAGCAGCTGCTGCTTCTCCGCCACCTTCAGCGCCAGGTGCGCCGAGATCGTGTCGGCGAGCTTGGCCGGCTCCTCGATCTTGTTGATCGAGACGACGACTTCCGGCGGCACCTTCTTGTTCAGCTTCACGTAGTTCTCGAACTCCGAGACCACGGTACGCGCCGCCGCCTGCAGTTCAGAGGATTCGGCCGCCACCTCTTCCATCTCGATGGCGCGCGCCTCGAAGAAGTCGGCGCGATCGGTGTAGCCGGTGACGCGAACGCGCCGCCCGCCCTCGACCAGCACCTTGACGGTATCGTCGGGCAGCTTGAGCAGCTGCAGGACCGTTCCCAGCGTGCCGATCGTGTAGATATCCTCGGGGCCGGGATCGTCCTGGCTGGCGTTCTTCTGGGCGATCAGCAGGATCTGCTTGTCATCCTTCATCACCTCTTCGAGCGCTTTCACGCTCTTCTCGCGGCCGACGAAGAGCGGAACAATCATGCCTGGGAACACGACAATGTCGCGCAATGGCAGGACCGGATAGACGATTCCTTGAATGGGGGCGTTCATGATGCCTCGCAACGTACGCTGTTAGAGCTACCCGCCCCTCGGCCGCGATCCCCGGAATGGGCGATCCACGGCGCGATTAGACGCGCACTCACCAGCAAAGATTGGCTTGAACAGGGGGTTGTTCAAGACCCGTCGGGGGACCGTCGGCGACGGATGCCGCCGACGCAGCAAAACTCAGGCCGGCGCGGCAGCGATGCCCTCTTTGCGCTCACCGTGCACATAGAGCGGTTGAGCCCGCCCTTCTATGACTTCGCGATTGATCACCACTTCTTCGACACCGTCGAGCGACGGCAGGTCGTACATGGTGTCCAGAAGCACTGTCTCCATGATCGAGCGCAGGCCGCGTGCGCCGGTCTTGCGCAGGATCGCCTTCTGAGAAACCGCCCGCAGGGCGTCTTCGGTAAACTTGAGCTTCACGCTCTCCATGTCGAAGAGACGCTGATACTGCTTCAGAAGCGCGTTCTTCGGCCGGGTGAGGATTTCGATCAGGGCGGCCTCGTCGAGATCTTCCAAGGTCGCCACGACCGGCAGACGGCCGACGAACTCAGGGATCAGGCCGTACCTCAGCAAGTCCTCCGGCTCGAGCTCGCGCAGGATCTCGCCGGTGCGGCGATCCTCGGGACCGCGCACTTCTGCGCCGAAGCCGATCGACGTGCCCTGACGGCGCATCGAGATGATCTTCTCCAACCCGGAGAACGCTCCGCCGCAGATGAACAGGATGTTCGTCGTGTCGACCTGCAGGAACTCCTGCTGGGGATGTTTGCGCCCGCCCTGCGGCGGCACGGAGGCCACAGTACCTTCCATGATCTTCAGCAGCGCTTGCTGGACGCCCTCGCCCGAGACGTCGCGTGTGATCGAGGGGTTGTCCGACTTGCGGCTGATCTTGTCGACTTCGTCGATGTAGACGATGCCGCGCTGCGCCCGCTCGACGTTGTAGTCGGCGGCCTGCAGCAGCTTCAGGATGATGTTCTCGACATCCTCACCGACGTAGCCCGCTTCGGTCAGCGTGGTGGCGTCGGCCATGGTGAACGGCACGTCGAGCATCCGCGCCAGCGTCTGGGCGAGCAGCGTCTTGCCGCAGCCGGTCGGGCCGATCAGCATGATGTTCGACTTGGCGATCTCGACGTCGTTCGCCTTGCCGCCATGGCTCAGCCGTTTGTAGTGATTGTGCACTGCAACGGCGAGGATCCGCTTGGCCTGGTCCTGGCCGATCACATAGTCGTCGAGGATCTGGCGGATCTCCTTGGGAGACGGAACGCCGTCCTTGGACTTGACCAAAGTGGTCTTGTTCTCTTCACGGATGATGTCCATGCAGAGTTCGACGCACTCATCGCAGATGAACACCGTTGGCCCGGCAATGAGCTTTCGGACCTCATGCTGGCTCTTGCCGCAGAAGCTGCAATAGAGGGTATTGCGGGAATCGCCCCCGGATTTGGCGGCTGGCATGTCGTTAACGCACCTCCGCTTGGGGGGCCCGCTGACTGCGAGCCCGCACGCAAGACTATGTTAAACTCGACCTTGGGATGGCTACAACATCAAAATATGGTGTGTCGGTAGCCAATTCCGAAACAATTGGTCGCGGCTGCCCCTCAGGAGGCAGCCGCCTGGACGGTCGGAGTCGGCCGTTTCTCAAGGACATCGTCGATCAGTCCGAACACCTTGGCCTCCGGCGGCGAGAAGAATTTGTCGCGTTCCATGGCGTGTTCGATCTCTTCGATCGTACGCCCGGTATGGGTGACATACATCTGATTGAGCCGAGCGCGGGTCAGCAGGATCTCCTTGGCGTGGATCTCGATGTCCGTCGCCTGACCCTGGGCTCCGCCCGAGGGCTGGTGGATCATGATGCGGGCGTTGGGGAGCGAAAAGCGCTTCCCTTTCTGGCCGGCCATCAGCAACAGCGACCCAGCGGAGGCCGCTTGGCCGAAGACCAGGGTCGAAATCTGCGGCCGCACGTACTGCATGGTGTCATAGACGGCCAAACCCGACGTCACCACGCCGCCCGGCGAGTTGATGTAGAATGAGATGTCCTTGGTCGGGTTCTCAGCTTCCAGATACAAAAGCTGCGCACACACCAGCCCGGCAACATTGTCTTCGATCGGGCCGTTCAGGAAGATGATGCGTTCCTTGAGCAGTCTCGACCAGATGTCGTAGCCGCGCTCGCCGCGGGCCGATTGCTCGACCACCATCGGCACGTAGTAATTGTTGTAAACTTCCAGCGGATCGCGGTCGCGAATCATCGCGTAGTCCCCCTTGGTGACTGTCGGGCTGAAAGTGGCAGTGCCGGTGGCTCTGTTCAAGGCCACCGGCTCTGGATCAATTTACCGCCTAAGCCGCCGCTGGCTCGGCAGGCTTCTCTTCTTCCGCCTCGCGGGCTGCCTTGAGCAGTTCCTCGGGGGTAACCGACTTCTCGGAGACCTTGGCCAACTCCAGGATGAAGTCGACCGTCTTCTCCTCGAAGATCGGCGCGCGAAGCTGCTCCTTCAACTCGGCATTCTTGCCGTAGAATTCAAGGACCTGGCGCTCCTGTCCCGGATAGCGCATGGCCTCGCGTATCACCGCTTGGTTCAGCTCCTCGGGCGTGACGTCGATGCTGTTGGAACGCCCGACATCGGCCAGCAGCAAGCCAAGGCGAACGCGGCGCTCGGCGATCTCACGATACTCCTTGCGCATCTTCTCTTCGTCGCCCTCGAGCTTCTGGCCATTCTTCTTGGCCTCCTCGATACGCGCCCAGATCGCGTTGAACTCGCCCTCGATCAGCCCTTCGGGAACCTGGAACTTGTGCAGATCGGCAAGCTTGTCGAGCAGGTTGCGCTTGATCATCGAGCGCGAGATCTGGCTGTAATCCTGGCCGATCCGCTCCGACACCGCCTTGCGCATCGCCTCAAAGTTCTCGAAGTTGTTCTTCTTAGCCAGCTCGTCGTCAGCCGGCTTGTCGACGAACTCGCTGAGTTCCTTGATGGTGCACTTGAATACCGCGTCCTTGCCCGCGAGTTCCGGCGCGCCGTAGTCGGCCGGGAACGTGACCTTGATGTCGACCGTCTTGCCAACCTCGGCACCGATGAGCTGATCCTCGAAGCCGGGGATGAACGACCCAGATCCGATTTCGAGCACATAGTCGGTGGCCGCGCCGCCGGGGAATTCCTTGCCGTCGACCGAGCCCACGAAGTCGAGCTTGATCGAATCGCCCTTCTGCGCCGGACGCGGCGGATCGACCGGCTTCTGCTCGCGGTTCGCCTTGGCGATCCGCTCGATGGCCTCGTCGACATCCTTGTCCGGAACGCTGGCCTTCAGGCGTTCGAGTTCAACGCCCGAAAAGTCGACCTTGCCGATTTCCGGCAGCACCTCGATGGCGACCTCGAACTCGACGTCCTTGCCTTCCTCGAGCTGCTTCAGGTCCACGCGCGGCTGCAGCGCGGGCTTCAGCCCACGGTCCTCGATGGCCTTGGCCGTGCTGGCATTGACCGCCGCCTCCAGAGCCTCGCCGTACAAGGCTTGGCCATACTGTTTCTTCAGCAGACCGACCGGCACCTTGCCCGGCCGAAAGCCCGGCAGCGTCGCCGTCTGGGCTAGCTCCGCCAGACGCTCGTCGACTTTGGCCGACAGGTCGCCCGCGGGAACGACGATCTTGAATTGCCGCTTCAGCCCTTCGGCCGAAAGTTCCGTTACTTGCATTTTCTCACTTCCACTTCCGTCTGGTGCGGGCGAAGGGACTTGAACCCCTACGCCTTGCGGCACGAGAACCTAAATCTCGCGTGTCTACCAATTCCACCACGCCCGCCCGACGCCTGCCCAATTGCCGTCGAGAGCCATCGGGGCGTGCCTCGAGGGCGAATCGCGCGCCTCTTAGCCCGCGCCCGGCAAGCGGTCAATTCAGCGCTCCTGATGTCTGCCTGGATCGCCCGAAATCACCGCTGCAAGCGCTTCGGGAATTCGAGCGATCAGATCCTCGGCGATCAGTCCGGGTCGCGCGAAACGGAAGGCACAATCGCCATGGAGCCACGCCGCCGCCGCCGCCGCCGCGAGCGGCGACAGGCCCCGGGCCATCAGTCCCGCCGCCATGCCGGCAAGGACATCGCCCGAACCTGCGGTCGCCAAGGTCGACAGCGCGTGAACGTTGACGACCGCGCGACCGTTGGGCGCTGCTACCACCGTATCCGGTCCCTTCAGCAGGACAGTCGCACCGCTCTGACGCGCTGCCTGGCGAGTCCGGTCCACTTTCCCAGGAACCGCCGAAAGGGTTGGAAACAGACGGCGAAATTCTCCCTCGTGAGGTGTCAGCAGGACCGGACCTTTGATCAAATCGAACAGGCTGCCGGGATTGTCGGCGAAGACGGTGATCGCGTCGGCATCCAGGACGGCCGGCCGGCCCGTCGCCAGCGCCGCCACGACGGAAGCGCGAGTCCGCTCGTTGAGACCGGAGCCCGGGCCGACCAAGGTGGCGTTCCGCCGGTCATCGACAAGCAGGCGCGCGAACCCCTCGCCATCCTCGACTTCGGCAATCAGGTTGCCCGGTTCCGCGGCTTGGTAGATTGCCATTGCCTCACGTGGCGTGGCGATCGTCACAAGCCCTGCCCCGGCACGCCGTGCCGCCAAGGCGGCAAGCCTCGCGGCGCCGGTGGCGATCGCTCCGCCCAGAAGCGTCAGGTGTCCACGGGCGTACTTGTGCGTTCCGCGATCCTCGTGACGTAGGTGCTCCTGCCACAACGCCGGCGCGTTCAGCCAGAGCTGCGGCGCGACCGCCGTCAGCACGGAGCGCGCAATTCCAATGTCGGCCACCCTGAGGGTGCCGCAGCGCCGCAGTCCCTCAATCGAGTAGTGCCCGGGTTTGGCGCGGAAAAATGTGACGGTACATTCCGCCATCGGGGCGCGCCCCATCACCATGCCGCTGTCGCCGTGCAGACCGGACGGTACGTCAACGGAGATCACAGGCAGGGCCTCGGCGTTCACCCGGTCGATGATCTTCCCGGCGACGCCGTCGATCGGGCGGCGGAGACCGGCACCGAACAGGGCGTCGATCACAAGCGGGCCACCATCCAGCAGGTCGAGACTCAACGCCGCCGCCGGACCTTTCCAGGCTTGCGACGCCCAGGCGGCATCGCCGCGCAACGCGCCCCGGTCACCCAGCAAAGCCACCCGAACCGGCCAACCTGCCGCATGGAGATGGCGCGCGGCGACGAACCCGTCCCCGCCGTTGTTTCCCGGGCCACAGAGAACGACGAGCGGTCGGGGCAAATGGCGCTGCATCACGACGTCCGCCACCGCCCGCCCGGCCGCCTCCATGAGGTTGATACCGGGCATACCGCCAGCAATGGCGGCAGCGTCTGCCATCGCCATCTGTGCGCAAGTCAGGAGAGCGAGATCGTCGGCGGGCGCCAGGTCTCTTGGCGGCACCCTAGTGGCCTTGGCGAATGAGCGATTGGGGCGGCCGACCGGAATTGAACCGGCGACATCCAGAATCACAATCTGGCGCTCTAACCAACTGAGCTACGGCCGCCATCGTGGATCGCCCCTGACGAAGCGCGCCTTCCTACGCTTCGCCGGCCAGAGCGTCAAGAATCCGGAGGCGTCGGCGGCAGAAGCCGGTCGATAGCCCGAATCCAGACCGTGCAGCCTTCCTCAAACGACAAACCGAAGAACTCGCGCAGGCGTGCCCAACTCTCGATGTCGATCAGGGCATCGATTGCGAGCACGGTGTGCCGACGCTCCGGTTCCTTCAATGTAGAGAGTTCCGGTCGGTAAAAAAGCTCGATCCTGCTCACGACCACGCCGCGGATGACCTGGATCCGCATCTGGAGTTCCTTCGATTCACCCTTGTTGGCGTTGAGCGCTCGCCACAGCGGCAGCCACTGCGCGCAGATGCGTGCCCGCATTTCCACGTGCAGCTTGAGCCGGCTCTGCCGATCGCCTTCGAAGCCGGTTGTCGCGGCTTGGTTATTGGCCAGGGAAAAGGCGTAGTCCGTTGCGGCAACGCGGAGGGCATGCAGGTCGGGAAATCGCTCGAACACGGATCGCACCGAATAGCCCGCCCGCTCGGCGACCTGGGCAGCCGTCGGAATCGCCGGATTCTCGCGCAGCAACGCCAGATACGCCTCGATGACCAGCTGCCGCGTCCGCATGCTGCGCAGGCGGCGGCCATCGACCCGGGCTGGTCCAGGGGGTGGTGTGGAGGGCAATTCCATTCAATCCGATTCATATCGGCGACCGGCCCGACGTCAAACGCAATCGGCCGTCCGCTCACTCGCCGCGCTCAAAGAGGCACACGCAAGAGAACAAGCGTAAAGATTACACCCGGCAAAGCTTCATTGCGAATTGAAACGATTGCAGCTCGGCGCCGGCTCAGGCCCGAGGGTTCATTCCGGCGGCGTCGGCGGCAGCAGACGGTCGATGGCCTGGATCCATGCGGCGGAGGCCTCCTCGTCGGAGAGGCCAAAATACTCCCGCATCCGGGCCCAACTCTCGACGTCCACTATGGCTTCGAGGGCAATCAGCGTTTGCCGTCGAGCCACATCCGACAGGGTCGACAGCTCCGGCGCATACATATGTTCCATCAGCGAAAGGACTCGCTCGCGCATCGCATGGGCGCGGGCCTTGAGTTCCCCCGAACTGCCCTGGTTCGCGATGAGCGCGCGCCACAGCGGCAGCCAGCGCTCGGAGGTGCGGGCGCGCGTATTGACGTGCGACCTGATCCGCACCATGCGGCCACCGCCGACATCGCGGGACGCCGCCATCGCCACCACCTGGGTGATGGCATAGTCCGCAGCGGCGATCTGCAGGCCGTGAAGATCGGGAAACCGTTCGAAAACCGAGCGCACGGAATAGCCGGCGCGTTCCGCCACCTTGGCGGCGGTCGGCAACACAGGCGACTCCTCGCTGGCCAAAGCGAGATAGGCTTCGATGATCAGCTGCCTGGTTCGCTCGCTGCGCAGGCGGCGGCCATCAACTCGAACGGACTTGGATATGGAGTCTTTGGCCAAGATTGCCTCGATCACGGCCGGTTCAGCGGCAGACATGTTCTCATTTTTCCGGCGTTGCCGGTGGAAGCATGCGGTCGATGGCGCGGATCCAGACTGCGCAGCCTTCCTCGAAGGACATTCCGTACATCTCGCGCATCCGCGCCCAGCTTTCCATGTCGGTAAGGGCTTCGAGTGCGATCAGGAGATATTTGTGCTCGACCTCTCCGAGTGTCGCAAGCTCGGACCGATACATGACCTCGAACCGGTCTATGGTTCGCTGCCGCGCGATGCTCAGACGAAGCTTGAGCTCCTTCGACTCCTCCACCGTGAAGAGAAACACGCGCCATAGCGCGATGCCGCGCTCGCAGGTGCCCGCCCGCGTCTCCACATGCGACCTGATCCTGGTCTGCCGGTCGCCGTCGACATGGCACGGCGGCGCCAGGGCCGCGGCCTGCGCCAGCTGGTAGTCGACTGTCGCTACCCGCAAAGCATTGAGGTCGGGAAAGCGCTCGAAAATAGACCGAACCGAATAGCCCGCGCGCTCGGCGATTTGCGCGGCGGTCGGCATCGTGCCGGTGTCTCGCAGCAGAGCCAGAAAAGCCTCCATAATCAATTGCTTGGTCCGCTCGCTGCGCAGGCGGCGGCCATCGATCCGAGAAGGAGGATTGGTGGATGTTCGAGGGGACAATGCAGATTCGCCCGATCTCACGCCGACTGCAGGTTCGACATGAACGTCCATTTGCTGTTCGCTTCGCTGGTAACGGTCGAGACATCAATCGTTACAGGCACAGTATACGCCCTGTGAAATCCGGTCGGCAGGAAATTTGTAACGAAAACCGCCCCCCGTGTCAGCCGGCATTCATCTCCGGAAATGCCGTCCCAGCCGATCGATCGCGCTGTCCAGGGTCGCATCGTGCTTGCAGAAGCAGAAACGGGCGAAGTGTCGGGGTGCCCGCACAGGCTCGTCGTAAAAGGCGCTGACCGGGACCGCCGTCACCCCGGCCTCGACGGTGATGTGGCGGCAGAAGTCGTCGTCCGTGCCGTTGAAGCCAAGCGGTCGGAAGTCGGTCGTCACGAAATAGGTGCCGTGCGCCGGCAGGACGTCGAAACCGATGTCGGCCAGAGCGATCGCCAGCCGGTCGCGCTTGCGCTGCATGTCGGACGCCAGGGTCGAGTAATAGTCGTCGGCCAGGCGCAGGCCGGTCGCCGCCCCCCATTGCAGGTTGGGCGGAGTGGTGAAGGTCATGAATTGATGCGTCTTCGCGATCGTCTTCATGAGCTCGGCCGCAGCGGTGATATAGCCGACCTTCCAGCCCGTCAGGCTGAAGCTCTTGCCGGCCGAGCCGATGCGGACCGTCCGCGCACGCATGTCCGGCAAGGTCATGATCGAGACGTGTCGCCGGTCGTCGAAGATGATGTGCTCATAGACTTCATCGCAAACGGCATAGGCGTCGTGCTTGAGACACAGGCCGGCAATGAAATCGAGTTCATCGCGATCGAATACTTTCGAACACGGATTCATGGGCGTGTTGAACAGGATGAGCTTGGTGCGGTCGTTGAAAGCCGCTGCCAGTTCCTCGCGCGGCAGGCGCCACGTCGGCGGCTCGAGGCGCACCAGCCTCGGGATGCCGCCTGCCCGCCGCACCATCGGCAGATACGAATCGTAGAGCGGCTCGATCAGCACGACCTCGTCGCCGGGTTCAATCAGACCGAACAGACAGTCACTCAGCGCCTCGGTCGCGCCTGAGGTCACGAGAACCTCGGATTGCCAATCGACATCCAGCCCCTGGAAGCGCTTCGCATGCTCTGCCACCGCCTGACGCAATTCCGGAATGCCCATCATCGGCGGATACTGGTTATGGCCGTTCAGCAGGTAGTCGGCCGCCGCCGCCCGGACCTCCTGAGGTCCCTTGTCGTCGGGAAACCCCTGGCCGAGATTCACGGACTGGTGTTTGCGGGCCAAGGCTGACATCACCTCGAAAACCGTGGTCCCGAGGCCGGACATCAGCGAATTAGCGGACTTCATGAGGAAACCTGAATAGATTAAAAATTGGGCAATAGTTTGCCCATATATTAAACGAACAGCCCTGTTCGTGACCAGAATCTTCGCATTGCGCGGCAATGCCTGTGGTTAACTGTGGCATGAGAAATGCTTGAACCTGTTCACTACGGGTCGCCCCGACCGGCGGCACCGGCGTTTGTCTGCGGAGTGGCTTAACCAAATGAAGAAGATCGAGGCGATCATCAAGCCCTTCAAGCTCGACGAGGTGAAGGACGCCCTCAATCAGATCGGGCTGAAGGGTATCACCGTTCTCGAGGCCAAGGGCTTTGGACGCCAGAAGGGACACACCGAGCTCTACCGTGGCGCCGAATACGTCGTCGATTTCCTGCCCAAGGTGAAACTCGAGCTGATCATCGAGGACGAGATGGTCGAGAAGGCCGTCGAGGCTATCCGCAGCTCGGCACACACCGGCCGCATCGGCGACGGCAAGATTTTCGTGTCGAGCATCGACGACGCGATCCGGATTCGTACTGGCGAACGCGGGGACGCCGCCGTATGAGCAACGCCGCTGGGCGTTGAGTACCGTCAACTACAAGAGAGGGATGTACGACAAATGGACGCCAAACAAGTTCTCGCTTTGATGAAGGAAAAAGACGTCAAGTTCGTCGACTTCCGCTTCACCGACCCGCGCGGCAAGTGGCAGCATACCGCCCGCATGGCCTCGGCCACCGATGAAGACACCTTCACCGACGGCGTGATGTTCGACGGCTCGTCGATCGCCGGCTGGAAGGCCATCAACGAGTCCGACATGATCCTGATGCCGGATCCCTCGACGGCCGTGCTCGATCCCTTCGCGGCCCAGACCACGCTGGTCGTGACCTGCGACGTCGTCGAGCCCTCGACCGGCCAGCTCTACGCCCGCTGCCCGCGGTCGACCGCCAAGCGTGCCGAAGCCTTCATGAAGTCGTCCGGCATCGGCGACACCGCCGTGTTCGGTCCGGAGCTCGAGTTCTTCGTGTTCGACGACGTCCGCTACGACGTCCAGATGCAGGGCAGCTTCTACTCGGTCTCCTCGAACGAATCGCCGTGGAACACCGGCAGCGCCGTCGAGGGTGGCAACCTGGCCCACCGGCCCGGCGTCAAGGGCGGCTACTTCCCGGTCCAGCCGGTCGACACGAGCAACGACCTGCGCGCCGAGATGATGTCGGTCTGCAGCGACATGGGCATCACCATGGAAATCCACCACCATGAGGTGGCGCCGTCGCAGAACGAGCTCGGCTTCCGGTTCGACACGCTCGTGAAGACCGCGGACAATGTGCAGAAGTACAAGTACACGCTGCACAACGTCGCCCACAGCTACGGCAAGTCGCTGACCTTCATGCCGAAGCCGCTCTACGGCGACAACGGTTCGGGCATGCATTGCCACCAGTCGATCTGGAAGGACGGCAAGCCGCTATTCGCCGGGTCGGGCTATGCCGATCTCTCCGAGACGGCGCTCTACTACATCGGCGGCATCATCAAGCACGCCAAAGCGCTGAACGCCTTCACCAACGCCAGCACCAACTCCTACAAGCGCGTCATCCCGGGCTTCGAGGCGCCGGTGCTGCTGGCCTACTCCTCGCGCAACCGTTCGGCCTCGTGCCGTATCCCCTACTCGGCCTCGCCGAAGGGCAAGCGCGTGGAAGTCCGCTTCCCCGACCCGTCGGCCAACCCGTACCTCGCTTTCGCTGCGATGCTGATGGCCGGCATCGACGGCATCAACAACAAGATCCATCCGGGCGACCCGATGGACAAGAACCTGTACGACCTGCCGCCGGAGGAACTCTCGAAGGTTCCGACCGTCGCCGGCTCGCTCCGCGAGGCGCTGAATTGCCTCGACGCCGACCGCACGTTCCTCACCAAGGGCGGCGTGTTCACCGACGACCAGATCGACGCCTACATGGAGCTCAAGTGGGAAGAGGTCTACAACTGGGAACATCAGCCCGCGCCGATCGAGTACAAGATGTATTACTCGATCTGATCTTTTCCGATCTTTCGGATCATGGAAGGGCCCGCTGTCGCGGGCCCTTCTTTTGTTGGAGGATGCCCTCCGCAAAATCGAGGGAACGGGACATGACAGGCTGGATGGACAAGGCGATGGACGAACTCCGCCCCTGGATCGGGCGCGTCCGCACCGTCGAGGACGATATCGGCCTGATGGCCGTGCGCCGTGCCGCCGGCACCTTCGACATGGATCCCGAGAGCTTCAAGGTCGGCACCGAGTTGCCGCCGCACTGGTTTGGCATCTTCTTCACGGAGACCGTGCGCCAGAGCGACATCGGCCCCGATGGCCATCCCAACAAGGGCATCGTGCTGCCGCCGATCCCGATGCCGCGCCGCATGGGCGCCGGCCGCAGGGTCAAGGTCATGGGCAAGCTGCGCGCCGGCGAGCCGGCAGTGAAGAAGGCGGAGGTCGCCGATATCGTCCCCAAGAGCGGCCGCTCCGGCGATATCTTCGTGCTCACCATGCGCCACACAATCGAGCAGCACGGCAAGGTGCTGGCCGTCGACGATTTCGACGCGATCTACCGTCCCGCCGTCCCACCCGGCCAGAAGACGACGGCCACGGTGGCCACGCAGGCACGCACCGACCACGCCTGGAGCGATGTCACGAAGCTCACCAATGCGCTCAACTTCCGCTATTCCGCCATCACCTGGAACGCCCATCGTATCCACTACGACGGCGATTATACGCGGAGCGAGGAAGGCTACCCCGCACTGGTCTCGAACGGTGGTCTGTCGATGCACATCATGGTCGATGCCGCACTCCGCCATGCCAAAGGCACGCTCACCAGCTACACCGCGCGCCTCGTCCACCCGCTCTGGGTCGGCGACCTGATCGAGGTTCGAGGCGAGCCCCAGAAGGACGGCCGGATGAAAATCTGGGCGGCCGACAAGAACGGCGTGCTGTGCGGCGAGATGGATCTGGAGTTCGCGTCTTGAGCGGCGGTCCCCTCTCGGGCGTCCGTGTCGTCGACCTGACGACGGTCGTGGTCGGTCCGATCTGCACCCGCACGCTGGCCGACTACGGCGCCGAGGTCATCAAGGTCGAGGCTCCCGGCGGCGACCTGCTCCGCACCATGGCCGAGGGCAGCCGCAACCCCGGCATGTCGGGCAAGTTCATCAACTTCAACCGCAACAAGCGCTCAATCGTGCTCGATCTCAAGAACAAGGACGGCCACGCCGCCCTGCTCCGGTTGATCGCCAAGGCCGACGTGTTCGTGAGCAACGTGCGGCCCGAGGCGCTCGCCCGCGCCGGCCTCGATCATGCGAGCCTGGCCAAGCGCAATCCCCGGCTGATCCATTGCTCGATCCTGGCCTTCGGGCGCGGCGGCCGTTACTACAACCGCCCCGCCTACGACCCGATCGTGCAAAGCCTGTCCGGCGTCGCCGGCACCATCGCCCGCGCCACCGGCGAGCCGCGCTTCGTGCCGATGGTGATGAGCGATCACACCAGCGGTCTCATCGCTGCCCAATGCATCGGCTTCGCCCTCTACCGGCGTGAGAAGACCGGCAAGGGCGAGGCCATTGACGTGCCGATGCTGGAGAACATGGCCTCGTTCGTGAGCAGCGAGCATCTGGGCGCCGCCACCTTCGACCCGCCGGTCGGGCCCACCGGCGACGGCCGCCTGCTCAGCCCCAACTACCGGCCACTGCCCACCAGGGACGGCTACGTCACGGTCCGTCCCAACACCAACGCCCAGGCACTCGCCTTCTTCGACGCCATCGGCCGGCCGGAACTGAAAGCCGATCCGCGCTTCGACAGTGCCGCGGCGCGCACCAAGAATGCCGCGGCCTATTTCGAGGTCCAGCGGGAAGGACTCACCGGCAAGACGACCGACGAATGGGTCGAACTGTTCGACAGGCTGGACGTGCCGGCCGCCCGCTACAATTCGATCGACGACCTCCTGACCGACCCGCATCTCGACGATGTCGGCTTCTTCCGGACCGAGGAGCACCCCAGCGAAGGGCGCATCCGGCGCACCAAGCTCGCCAACACTTTCTCCGGCGGCGCCCGCGAGGACGAGACCCATGCGCCGCGCACCGGCGAACACACCCGCGAGGTGCTGGCGGAAGCAGGCTACGCCGCCCCCGAAATCGACGCCCTCCTGGCCGCCAGCGCGGCCCAATGAGGCGCTCGACCCGCCGGATTGCCGGTCATGTTGACGATGTCTTATTCGGCTCTCCGCACGCCGGAGAGCCAATATCTACGGGCTTTTAGCCCGTTCCTCGGGCCCACCTGAATGAGCCAAATGTTGTGCCCACAGTTGGGCCAGACTTCGGGAGAAGCCTTGTTCCACGGGCTTTTACGCGGCTTCCGGATTTCTTCATTCGCACCTGCCCCACCGCACCTGTGCCCAGGCGTCGTATAAGTGTCTGTTCTGGCGTCGTTATTTGGCGCCGAGTCGAGACGGGGTCGTTGTTGGGACTGTCCACGGGTCAGGACCCGCGGCGGCTGCACCAGGGCTCAAGGCCGGACCCGAGGGCGTGCCGCGGGCAGGTCGTGCCGACATCAAAAAGGCCGGCGCGGTCCTCGCGTCAGCCTATAGGAATTATAGACATATTCTTGCTGAATCTGCAAGTTTGTTTCCGCATGGCTTCCACCTGCCGCCTGCAACCCGCATCCCGACGGCGCGTTGCACACCCCACGGGAGCCAGTCGAGCGCATGGACGCCTACATCATCATTCTTGCCGGCGTCGGCGTGGTCGTTCTGCTCACCGCTTGGCTGCCGATGGTCCTCGAGGACCTTCCCCTCACCCTGCCGATCTTCTGCGTCGGCTTCGGCGCCGTGCTCTTCGCCGTCCTCGACGTGGGAGGAGAACCGCCGTCTCCCCAGGACCACCTCAAGCTGACCGAGCGACTGACCGAATTCGTCGTCGTCGTGGCGCTGACGGGTGCCGGGCTGAAGCTCGACCGGCCGTTGAACTGGGTCAACGCCGCCTTGACGTGGCGCCTGCTGGGCATCGCGATGCCGCTCACCATCGCCGGTATCGCCGTTCTGGCCTTTGCCCTGCTCGGCACCAACCTAGCCGCCTCCCTGTTGCTGGCGGCAGCACTTGCCCCGACCGATCCCGTGCTCGCGAGCGAGGTTCAGGTGGGCCCGCCCGGCGAAGGCAAGGAAGACGACGTCCGCTTCACCCTGACGTCGGAGGCCGGCCTCAACGACGGGCTGGCCTTTCCCTTCGTCAATCTCGCGATCGCCCTCGCGCTGGCCGCGCAAAGTGGCGATCCCTGGTTGCTCGACTGGCTGTCGATAGATGTGGCCTGGAAGGTCGCCGTCGGCACGGCCGTCGGCGTCGCGGTCGGCCGGTGCCTCGGCTGGGTGACCTTCCGCCTGCCCAAGCACGCCCGGCTCTCGCGGACCGGCGACGGATTCGTGGCACTCGGCATCACCGCAATCTCCTACAGCCTGGCGGAAATGGCGCTTGGCTAAGGCTTCCTGGCCGTCTTCGTGTCGGCACTGGCCTTCCGGGCGACCGAACGCCGGCACGAATATCACGAGAGGCTGCACGACTTCGTCGAACAGATCGAACGCCTCCTCATGATGATCCTTCTCGTCGTGTTCGGCGGCGCGCTCAGCACGGGCGGGCTCTTGCAGGCCGTGTCATGGCCGGTGGTCCTGTTTGCGCTGGCAACGCTCCTGTTGGTCAGGCCGGCGGCGGCATGGATCGGTTTCGCCGGCCGCCCGGAACCGAACGCCGAGAAGGCCGTCATTGGCTTCTTCGGCATCCGCGGCATCGGCTCGGTCTACTACCTCGCCTACGCCCTGGACCGCGCACCATTCGACGGCGCCGACGTCCTGTGGAGCGCGGCGGCGATGGTCATCGTGATCTCGATCGTCCTGCACGGTGCCACCGTCACGCCTGTCATGCGCCTGCTCGACCGCAAGCGGAAGCGCTGACGCGGGCACTGACGGTCGACGATCCGTCCTCGTTCAGACCGGCCGATCGCCCTCGATCGGCACGCGCTGCATGATCCGCTTCTCGCCCACGGGATAGTCGATCGTGACGCGATGCACGCCGGCGCAGTCCAAACGCCAGCCTGCCGGATATACAGGTATGAACCTGCTGAACTTGCAACATAGACAGTCAAAAAAGGGGCGGGCTCCTGTCTTCAAAGCGCACCCTCGACGTCGGTCCGGGTGAAATCCGCGCCGACATAGAGCAACCTGCAGCCATGCTCCTTCACCACCTCATAGGCGAAGCAGTCGCCGAAATTCAACGTCGCCGGATGTACGCCCTTCCCCCAGCGCTCGTAGGCCTTCGCGATGCGTGGCCTCGGCGCGCTGCAGGGCGGCGCCGAGCGCGGCATCGGCCTGGCGTTGCTTGTCGAGGGCGCCCGTCAAGCCCTTCTCCGATTCAATCAGCTGCTGCTGCATCTCGGAGGCCTTGAGGCGGGAACCGAAGCCCTGCACGGCAAGCCCGCTCAGCGTGTCGCTGCGGACGCGCATCAGCGGCAGCACCGCTGGAGATCGAGCTTCATGGCCGGAAGAATCACCGCTCAGAGGAGGCGATACAAGATGCCCCACGCATATCCGGGGCTCGACAGCCTCAAAAGCCCCTCAGACCGGCCGGTCGCCCTCGATCAGCACGCGCTGCATGATGCGCTTCTGGCCCACCGGGTAGTCGATCATGACGCGATGCATGGTGGCGCGGTTGTCCCAGACGACGATGTCGCCCTTGTTCCAGACATGGCCGAAATGGTGGCGCGGCTTGCGCGCCTCGTCGGCCAGCTCGTCGAGCAGCGCGTCGCTCTCGGCCCGCTCCATCCCGACGATGCGGTCGAGCCGGTTGGGATTGAGGTAGAGCGCCTTGCGGCCCGTCACCGGATGGGTGCGCACCAGCGGATGCTCGACGTCCGGCGTCTCGGCGATCTCCTCGGGCGTGCGCGCCGACGGACGGTTGCGCGCCCTCGGCGTGTCGTACCCGTGCATGGCACGCCTGCCATCAATCCGCTTCTTCGTGGCCTCCGGCAACGCCTCGTAGACCGAGTGCATGTTGCAGAACCAGGTCGAGCCGCCGTGGCTCGGGATCTCGATGCTGTGCAGGAGCGTCGCCTTCGCGGGCGTGGCGAAATACGAATCGTCGGTGTGCCAGTCCTCGGCCCGGATCGCCGTCTTGTCGGTCGTGCCGTCGGCCATCAGGGTGCTCACCATCACCGACACTTCCGGCACCGCGCCGCTCCGCTTGTAGCGCAGCAACTGGGTCTGCGGCTGGCCGAAGGCGCGGGCGAAATCGCGCGTCTGCTCCACCGTCATGGGCTCGCCCGGCACGACGACGAGCAGATGCTCGGCAAGCGCCCGGTTCAGCAGGGCGGCAATGGCGGGCTCGTTCGCTCGGGCGCGATCGAGGCCTTCGATGCGGGCACCCAGCGGGGCTTTCAGAGGGACGACTTCGGGCATGGCCTTACTCTAGATCACTGGGCCGGGTCTCTCCAGTCATGCTCTCCCGGACCGCGAGCGTCCCGCTCGCTCAAGCTCATGAGCGAGCGG
>CAMARK010000022.1 GCA_945860205.1 Reyranella massiliensis 521
AAAGACTTGCCGCCAAACGATGCCACACCAGTCAGGATCTCCGCGCGCCTGATGCTGTACCAGTTCTCAGCCGCTTTTATCGCAGCCGACCAAACTCGTTCCTTGGTGCTGTGCCTGACATAGCGTCCCAGATGATGAAACCCGCACCACACAAACGGGCTCTTGGGACGCGCAAAGATGTGCAGCCGCCCATCAAACCGACTCAGTTTTTTCAGTCCAGCCGCTTCTGCCATCCGCTGCGGAATAGCATAGCTAGCGTGTGTAGTCTCTGTGTAGTGCTAGTAATGTTGGTATAATGCAGTAAATACACGCTTTTATCGTATATTGATGTGCATTTTGAGTCAGGCGCGTCTACCAATTCCGCCACGGGGGCACGCTGTCGTGCGGCGCGAATAAAGCCGATGGGCGGAACCGGGTCAACGCTTGCCGGCTCCTCTTTCGTCCGGTTTCATGGCGCCGCCACCCAAGAAACGCCGCCTGGAGGAAGTTCAGAGTGCATCCGTACATCCACGCCCAGAAGAACCCGGGCAAGCCGGCCTATGTCATGGCCGGCAGCGGCGAGACGGTGACCTATCGGCAGCTCGACGAACAATCCAACCGCATCGCGCAACTGTTCCGCTCTATGGGACTCAAGGCCGGCGACCACATCGCCCTCTTCCTCGAGAACAATGCCCGCTTCTTCGAGATCTGCTGGGGCGCCCAACGTTCGGGTCTCGTCTATACCGCCATCAGCTCGCGGCTGACGGCGGCCGAGGTCGACTACATCGTCACCGACTGCGGCGCCCGGCTCTTCGTCACCTCGAAGTATCTCGCCGAGAGGGCCGCCGAGCTGGCGCCGCTGATGAAGGGCGTCGCCAGCCGCTTCATGATCGACGGTATCGTCACCGGTTATCAGTCGTGGGAGGACACGGTCGCCAGGTTCCCGGCGACGCCGATCGCCGACCAGACCGCGGGCCACGACATGCTTTATTCGTCGGGCACGACCGGCCGTCCCAAGGGCGTCATGCCGGTCGTCGAGCCGCAGCCGATCGACTACGACAACCCGCTGCTCGCCATCAGCCGCAAGCTCTACGGCATCGACCAGGACACGATCTATCTCTCGCCGGCGCCGCTCTATCACGCAGCGCCGCTGCGCTTCAACATGAGCGTCATGCGGCTGGGCGGCACGTCGGTGATCATGGAGCACTTCGACGCCGAGGAATTCCTGAAACTCATTCCGAAGTACAAGGCCACCCATACCCAGGTCGTGCCGACCATGTTCGTGCGCTTCCTGAAGCTGTCCGACGAGGTCCGCACGAAATACGACATGTCCTCGCTCAGGTGCGCGATCCACGCCGCCGCGCCCTGCCCCATCCCGACCAAGGAAGCGATGATCAAGTGGTGGGGCCCGATCATCTGGGAATACTACGGCGGCACCGAGGGCAACGGCCTCACCATGTGCAATGCCCAGGAATGGATGGCGCACAAGGGAACCGTCGGCCGCGCCATCGTCGGCAAGCTCAAGATCTGCGACGACGAGGCCAACGAGCTGCCGTCGGGCGACTCCGGCACCGTCTACTTCGCCGAGGGGCGGCCGTTCGAGTACCACAACGATCCGAAGAAGACCGCCGAATCGCGCCACCCCAAGGGTTGGACCACCTTGGGCGACGTGGGCTACGTCGATGCCGACGGCTTCCTGCACCTGACGGACCGCAAGGCGTTCATGATCATCGCCGGCGGCGTCAACATCTACCCGCAGGAATGCGAGAACCTGCTGATCAATCATCCCAAGGTCATGGATTGCGCCGTGTTCGGCGTGCCCAACGACGATTTCGGCGAGGAAGTGAAGGCGGTGGTACAGCCCCGCGATATGGCCGACGCCGGCCCGGCCCTGGCCGAGGAGCTGATCGCCTACTGCAGGCAGCACCTCTCCGCCATCAAGTGCCCGCGCAGCGTCGATTTCGAGGCCGAACTGCCGCGCCATCCGACCGGCAAGCTTTACAAGCGCCTGCTGCGCGACCGCTATTGGCAGGGCCGAGCCGCCAAGATCTGACTCGACTCCCACCTTATTAACCATATATACGGTTAGTCGATCGACGGAGGCTAGCCATGACTGCAGAGCTGCGCGCGCTCAACGCCAGGTTCATCCATAACTTCATCACCAACGACGTGCCCTCGCACGATGCCATCCTGCACAAGGATTTCATCTGCATCACGCCGGCGGGCGGGCGCGTCGGCCGGATGGACTATCTGAAGGCCTGGGCGACCGGCTTCGATGCCGAGCGCATCCCCTACTTCGACTACCGCGACGAGCTGATCCATGTGTTCGGCGCGACGGCGCTGCTGCGCTCGACCAACAAGAGCATCCGGGTCAAGAACGGCGTCGAGAGCACCGGCATGACGATGTACACCGACGCCTATGTTCACCAGGACGGCGCGTGGAAATGCATCCAGGCGCAGATCACGCCGGTGGCGCCCGCCAACTACCCGCCCGACGAAACCATCGTGAAGAAATACGTCAGGGGAAAGCTCCAGCCCTAGCGGGGCATGCTATTGGTGTCTCCCTGTTCCAGGGAGATTCGCCATGAAGGCAGCAGTTGTCGGAGAAAACGGCGTCGAAGTTCGCGAGGCACCCAAGCCCTCGCCCAAGCCCAACGAAATTCTGATCAAGGTGAAGGCGGCCTCGCTCAACCGCGCCGACCTTGCGGTGGCTTCAGGCCACGCCCATGGCCGGGTCGGCGGCCCGGGCACCATCGTCGGCCTGGAATGCGCCGGCGAGGTCGAGGCAGTCGGTGCCGACGTGAAGGATTTCAAGCCCGGCGACCGGGTCATGAGTTCCGCGGCCGGCGGGTTCGCCGAATATGCCGTCGCGGATTGGGGCCGCGCCCACAAGATCCCCGCCAACAACATGAGCTACGAGCAGGCGGCCTGCATGCCGGTGGCGGTGCAGACCATGCACAATGCCCTGGTCGGCGCCGGCCGGCTCAAGAGGCCTGAGTCGGTGCTGATCCAGGGCGCCAGTTCAGGTGTCGGACTGCTCGGCATGCAGATCGCCAAGTTCCTCGGCGCCTCGATCGTCATGGGCACCTCCACTAACGATGGCCGCCGTGCGCGGCTGAAAGAGTTCGACTGCGATCTCGCGCTGGACACGCGCGACCCGAAGTGGCCGGACAAGGTCAAGGAAGCGACCGGCGGCAAGGGAGTCGATCTGATCGTCGACCAGGTGTCGGGCGGCGTGATGAACCAGAACATGGAGGCCGCCGCCATCCTTGGCCGCATCGTCAACGTCGGTCGTCTCGGTGGCATGAAAGGCGAGTTCAACTTCGACCTGCATGCGCTGAAGCGCATCGACTATATCGGTGTCACCTTCCGGACCCGCAGTCCCGAGGAAGTGCGCGATATCGTGAAGGCGGCCCGTGCCGACCTGTGGCCGGCCATCGAGGCGGGCAAGCTCAGCCTGCCGATCGACAAGACCTTCCCGCTGGCCCAGGCCGTCGAGGCGCTTGCGCACATGAAGGCCAATGCCCATTTTGGCAAGATCGTCCTCGTCGTCTGAGGATACCTTGTCGTCCTGAGCGCAGCGAAGGACCTAGCCTCTCAACAGGGGCTTCGGTCCCACCGAAAGATCCTTCGCTTCGCTCAGGATGACAGCGGCGTTTGAAACAAGGTGCTTCCATGAGCAGCAAATCCATCAACCACCTCGCCACCGCCGACGGTCTCTTCTTCGGCAGGGGTGGGCTCGATCAGCGCAAGACCTCGAAAATGGTCGATGAGGCGCTGGCCGGCACCGACGACGGCGAGCTGTTCCTGGAATATGTCCAGAGCGAGAGCCTGTCGTTCGACGACGGCAAGCTGAAGAGCGCCGCCTTCGACACCACGCAGGGCTTCGGCCTGCGCGCCGTGGCGGGCGATTCGACGGGCTTCGCGCACGCCTCGGCGCTCGACGAGCACGCCCTGAAACGGGCCGCCGCGACGGTCAAGTCGGTCCGCACCGGCCGTTCGTCCAAATCGGACGAATCGCCGCGCGGCACCAACCGTCTGCTCTATGCCGACGACAATCCGATCGATGGCGAGCCCTTCGCCCGCAAGGTCGCTCTGCTGGAAGAGATCGATGCCTATGTGCGGGCCAAGGAGCCCAAGGCCCGTCAGGTCTCGATCTCGCTGGCGGGATCGTGGCAGGTCGTCGAGATCATCCGCGCCGGCGGCTGGCGCGCTGCCGACGTGCGCCCGCTGGTGCGGCTGAACGTCAGCGTCGTCTGCGCCGACGGCACGCGCATGGAAGCCGGCAGCACCGGCAGCGGCCGTCGCGCCGCCTACGGCGATATCTTCAAACCCGACTATTGGAAGCGTGAGGCCGACGAGGCCATCCGCCAGGCTTTGGTCAATCTCGAGTCGGTCGATACGCCGGCGGGCGAGATGCCCGTGGTGCTGGGCGCCGGCTGGTCGGGCGTGCTGTGGCACGAAGCCGTCGGCCACGGCCTGGAAGGCGACTTCCACCGCAAGAAGACCTCGGTGTTCAGTCACATGATGGGCGACATGATCGCCTCCCCCGGAGTCACCGTGGTCGACGATGGCACGCTCAACGACCGCCGTGGCTCGCTCACCATCGACGACGAGGGCACGCCCACCCAGCGCAACGTGCTGATCGAGAACGGCCGCCTGGTCGGGTTGATGCAGGATCGCCAGAATGCCCGCCTGATGGGCAGCAAGCCGACCGGCAACGGCCGCCGCCAGAGCCACGCCTATGCGCCGATGCCGCGCATGACCAACACCATCATGCTGGGCGGCGACAAGGATCCCAAGGAGATCATCGCCTCGGTGAAGAAGGGCCTCTATGCCGCCAACTTTGGCGGCGGCCAGGTCGATATCGTCTCGGGCAAGTTCGTGTTCAGCTGCACCGAAGCCTACCTTATCGAAAACGGCAAGCTCGGCCGGCCGGTCAAGGGCGCCACCCTGATCGGTGCGGGTTCCGAAGCGCTGACCAAGGTCGGCATGGTCGGCAACGACATGTCGCTCGATCCCGGCATCGGGACCTGCGGCAAGGACGGCCAGGGTGTGCCGGTCGGCGTCGGCCAGCCGACCTTGCGCATCGACGCGCTCACCGTCGGCGGCACGGCGACCTGAGCGGGAAGGCCGATGCGCCCTGAGGATGTCCTGCCCGACGACGTCAATCGCGGCGAGCTCGGCGGCATTTCAATCCAAAAGGGATCGGTCGGTGCCTTTCTCGCCAATGCGCGCATTATCGCCGATCCCGCCGTCTCCGCGGAGGATCGCGCCGCCGCCGAGCGCGACCTCGTCGCGCTACTGCCGGGGTTGCGCGCTCTGGGCCTGTTCGACGTGCTCGCCATCCGGGACGAGAAGCTGCGCGCGCTCGTCAACCGGCACCTGTCGGGCCGTTAGAACGGTTTGCTAGGCCTTGGCCGGCACCTTCGTATAGTCGGCGTCGCTCACCGGCTCCAACCAGCTTGTGGCCCGGCCCTGATCGTCGGTCTCCGACATGGCGAGATGGCACATCATCGTGTCCGGTGCCGAGCCATGCCAGTGGCGCGCGTTGGGCGGAATGACGACGGTGTCACCCGCCGCGATCTCCTGCACCGGCTCGCCCTCGAGCTGGTAGCGGCCGACGCCCGACAGCACATAGAGGACTTGGCCGACCGCATGCTGGTGCCAGTTGGTGCGTCCGCCCGGCATGAACGTCACACGCGAGGCGCGCAGCCGCGAGGGGCCCTCGGGTGCATAGACCGGATCAGACAGGACGGAGCCGACGAAATTCGCGGCTTCTGCCTTGGTGGTCGGGCGGGACGCGGCCCGCATGATTCTTGGGTGCATGACAATCCTCGCTCTCTCGCGTGGGCAATCCAAGCCTATCGCGTCTCCGCCAACCTCAGCGACTCCAGAAAGCGGGTCGCGGCGCTCATCGACTTCATGTCACCCTTGGTGGTGACCAGCATCCGGTAGAGCCGGTCCTTGACGATGTAGGTGCGCATCATCACGCGCGAGGCGTTGGTGTCCTCGATGTCGAGGGCATAGCCGTCCCAGCCCTGCAATTTCACCGGCTCGTCCAGCACGTACTTGAAGCGGGCACGGGGAAACGCCTTCTCGGCCTCGCCGCGACCGAGATCGCGCGCCATCTCCTTGGTGTCGCGGCTGGAGAACCAGCCCGCGTCGTAGTCGACATAGTCGAAATCGAACAATTCATCGTCACGCTTGGACTGCCAGGCCACGCGCTCGCCGGCGTGCCCCTTCTCCTTCTCGGCGGCCGCAGTCTTGTTGGCGGGTGCCGGCATTTCCAGCCGGAACCTGAGATCGCTGCCGACGACGGTCTGCCAATCGGCAGGCTGCGCACTCGCCATCACGGGCACCGTCAGGAGAGAGAAAACGAGGAGACGACGTTTCATGCGGGTGGCACGAGGTCTTTGCGGCCCGACCAGTCCCAGGCGACGCCGGTGCGTGAGATGCCGAGCAGCAGGCCGTGCAGTTCCTTCGGGTGCACCCAGCCGCCGTCGGGCTCGGTGACGGGATCGGCGCCACGCGGCGTGTAGCGGGCATTGGCGTCGAGCAGGCGCTGGCGTACCGCCGGCCAGTCATGGACCTCGACGTAGCAAATGTAGAGCGAGTCGCCGTGCTTGTGGGCGTAGCGGCCCATGGCATGGACGTTGTCGGTGACCTGGCTGAGCTCGATGCGGTCGAGCCGGTTGGGCGGATCGAACAGGGTGAGCGTGCCGATATAGCCGAAGCGCTCGCTGCCGATCTCGCTGAACCGCGCCGGGTCGAGGCCGAACAGGCCGGCATAGACCGCCGCGGCGCGGCGCCAGTCGCTGATCAGCGTGTTGGTCGTCTCGTAGAGGAACGACACCGGCCCGACGCGCGGCCTATAAGTGCTCTCGGAAATCACGATCGGCAGCCCGAAGGTGGCCTCGGCGCTAAGGTAGAGCTGTTCGCCGTCGAGATCGTAGGCGATGCCCAGCCCCTCCCAGCGCTTGGCCATGCTGTCGAGATCGGCGGTGCAGTAGCCTGCCGTCATCAGCCCCTCGCCGCGCTTGGCGAGGAAATCCTGGGCGAGGCCCGCGCCGTCGGGTTCGCAGAGCTCGAACTCGCTTTCGCCAACCGCAAGGATCGTCCGCTTGGCCGCAAGGTGGCGGCTGTGGTCGCGGCGCGCGACTTCGCAGCCCAGCAGCTGGCCGTAGCGTTGCGCCGCCTTGGCGGCGTCGTGCACGGCAATCTGGACGCGATCGCAACGGTCGAGCATGAGCCCAGCCTACCTCAGTACGAATACTCGCGGAACAGCGGTGCGAAGGCGCCCTGCCACTCGCCCCGCCATTTGGCGAGCAGTTCGTCAGCCGGCGCCAGACCGCTGTCGACGGCACGGTCGAGCGGAAACAGATGGACGGTCTCGTCGTTGCCACGCTCGTCGAGACAGCGGCGAGCCTTCAGCCCGGCTTGGGCGAGCGCCACGACCTCGCGCGCCAGCGCGTTCAGCGGCCGGCCGCGAAACACCGTGGCGAGCCCGGTCTTGGGCGTCTCGGCGCGCAGGAAATCGTGGTCCGCGGCGGTCCAATCCTTCACCAGATCCCAGGCGGCATCGAGCGCACCCTGGTCATAGAGCAGGCCGACCCACAGCGCGGGCAAGGCGTTCAGCGCCGCCCACGGCCCCGAATCAGCGCCGCGCATTTCCAGGTAGCGCTTCAGCCGGACCTCAGGGAACGCCGTGGTGACGTGATCGCCCCAGTCGTTCAGGGTCGGCAGCTCACCCGGCCGGGCCGGCAGCTTGCCTTTCAGGAAATCGCGAAAGCTCTGGCCGGAGGCATCGATGTACTTGCCGTCGCGATAGACGAAGTACATCGGCACATCGAGCATGTAGTCGACATAGCGCTCGAAGCCGAAGCCCGGCTCGAACACGAACGGCAGCACGCCGCAGCGGTCCGGATCGGTATCCGTCCAGATGTGGCTGCGGTAGCTCTTGAAGCCGACTGCCTTGCCCTCGACGAAAGGTGAGTTGGCGAACAGCGCCGTCGCCACCGGCTGCAATGCCAACGACACCCGGAACTTCTTCACCATGTCGGCTTCCGATTCGAAGTCGAGATTGGTCTGCACCGTGCAGGTGCGCAGCATCATGTCGAGGCCGAGCTTGCCCTTCTTGGGCATGTAGTCGCGCATGATCTTGTAGCGGCCCTTGGGCATCCAGTGGATGTCCTCGCGCTTCCATTGCGGCGCGAAGCCGAGCCCGATGAAGCCCGCGCCGATTTCACCGGCAACCTCGCCGACCTCGCGCAGATGCTGGGAATTCTCGGCCGCCGTCTCGTGCACTGTCTCGAGAGGCGCGCCCGACAGCTCGAACTGGCCGCCTGGTTCGAGCGTGATGCTGGCCATGTCGCGCAACAGCGCGATCGGGTTGTTGCCCTCGATGACCGGCTTCCAGCCGAACCGGGTCAGGCCTTCCAGAAGCGCGCGGATGCCATCAGGCCCTTCATAGGCGAGCGGCTTCAACGTCGCCTTGTGGTAGCCGAACTTCTCGTGCTCGGTGCCCATGCGCCAGGCGGCGCGTGGCTTGTTGCCGGCGACGAAATACTCGATCAGCTGCCGCCGATTTTCAATCGGCGCGCCGCCGCCCGACGGTGGTGCGGACATGCGTTGTCGACTCCCTGGTCGCCCGCGGCCTTCTGAGGGTCGGGAGCGGCGCGGCCACATGAGCATTTCTCACGCGAGCACGCGGCTGGTTCATAATGTTCAGGTTCCCGTCTCCCATGCCGACGGGGGCGAGCGCAAGCGGTCAGACGGTAACCTTGGATGTGCGATAATCAGCGGGCAGACGGGGTGTCAGCTGTCGCCAATCACCCACCAGCGCCTGCCAGCAGGCGAGCGCCGCCAGGGCTGCGGTATCGGCCCGGAGGATGCGCGGACCGAGCCCCACTGCCATTACATCCTTTATGCGACGAAGGGCCGTGAGCTCTTCGTGGGCAAAGCCGCCTTCGGGGCCGATGATGATCGCCCATGGCGCCGCACGGGCCGCGGCATCGAGCCCGCCCAGCGCCTCGGCGATCGGCGGGCCGCCGCCTGTTTCGTCGCATATCAACAGGCGCCTTCCCTCCGGCCAGTCGGCAAGCAGCCGCGCGAGATCGATCGGCAGCCGCACTTCAGGCACGCTCAAGCGCTCGGTCTGCTCCGCGGCTTCGACCGCATTGGCGCGCAGGCGCTCGACATTGACCCGCTCGACGGCGGTATGGCGCGTGAGCACCGGCTGCAGGACGGCGACACCGAGTTCGGTCGCCTTCTCGGCAATATAGTCGATGCGCGCACGCTTGACCGGCGCGAAGCAGAGCCAGACGTCGGGCTCGGCTGCCTGCGTGCGCGTGCACTCGCCGACTTCGCCCACGGCCGCCTTCTTGCCGCGGCCGGAGAACGTGGCCCGCCATTCGCCGTCGCGGCCGTTGAACAACAGCAGTGGCGCGCCATCGGGACGCCGCATGACATGGCGCAGATAATGGACCTGCGCCTCGTCCAGCGGCGCCTCGAGCCCGGCGGCGAGATCGGCTTCGACGAAGAGACGCGATACGCTCATGGAGTTCCCGGCTTCATGGCTGCATGATGCCGCCATGACCGCCGACGGAACAACCGGCTTTACTGATATCAACCGCCAGCACTGGTCGCTCCGCTACTTGCCGCCGTGGGCCCGGCCGTATGGCCGCCTGTCGCGCTGGGATCGGCCGATCGGCACCTGGCTGCTGCTGTTTCCCTGCTGGTGGTCGCTCACCCTCGGCCTGGCCCCCCAGTGGGGCCGCCTGACCGGCTGGATGGCGCTGTTTGCACTCGGTGCGCTCGCCATGCGCGGTGCCGGCTGCACCTGGAACGACATCGTCGACCGCAAGATCGATGCCCAGGTCGAGCGCACGCGCGGCCGTCCGCTGCCATCGGGCGAGGTCAAGCTGCGCAACGCGCTGATCTGGACGGCACTGCAGTCGCTGGTGGGCGTCGCCATCCTCTTCAAGCTGAACAAGTTCGCGGGTGGCGTGGCGCTGGCCTCCCTGATCCTGGTCGCGATCTATCCGACCATGAAGCGCCTCACCTCGTGGCCCCAGTTCGTGCTGGGCCTCGCCTTCAACTGGGGCGCCCTGGTCGGATACGCCGCCGTCACCGGTGAGCTTTCGTGGGCCGCGGTCGCGCTCTACGCCGGCGGTGTCGCCTGGACGATGGTCTACGACACGATCTACGCCATGCAGGACCAGCGCGACGATGCCGTCATCGGCGTGCGCTCGACGGCCCGGCGCTTTGCGGCGGCGCCCCGGCGCTGGCTCACGTTGTTCGCGGTGCTGGCCATCGGCGCCTGGGTGCTGGCAGGCTATCTCGCCGCGCTGGGTCCGCTCTACTTCGCGATCCTGGCCGCCGTCGCCCTGCACTTCGTCTGGCAGATCGCCTTCCTGCGCCAGAACGATCCCGCCGATTGCCACTTCAAGTTCAAGGCCAATGCCCTGGTCGGCTGGCTGCTGCTGGCAGCGATTGCCGCCGGCCACCTGACCTTGCGCTGATGGCGCGCCTGCCAGTCGATCCCAAGGGTTTCATCCGCAACAATACTGCCCTCGAAGCGCCGGTCATGGTGCCGGAATTCAAGCTCTGGCTCGCCACCGAATATGTGCCGATCTGGCAGGCGACCGAGTCGTGGCTGGAGGAGCAGAACGTCGATCCGCCCTACTGGGCCTTCTGCTGGCCGGGCGGCCAGGCGATCGCGCGCTACCTGCTCGACAATCCCGAGCAGGTGCGCGGCAAGCGCGTGATCGACTTCGCCGCGGGCTCCGGCGTCTCCTCCTTGGCCGCGGCGCGCGCAGGCGCGCTATCGGTGATCGCCAACGACATCGATGCACTGTCCCTGGTGGCGGCGCGGCTCAACGGCGAGGCCAACAACCTTGCCGTCGATGTCAGTGCGGAGGATTGGCTAGCCGGCCCCGACGGTGCCCCTGATGCCGACGTGGTGATTGCAGGCGATGTCTGCTACGAGCGCGAGATGTCGGTGCGGGCGCTGGCCTGGCTGCGCGGCCATGCCAGGCTCGGCCGGCTGGTGCTGCTGGGCGATCCAGGCCGCAACTACTTCAGCGCCCAGGGTCTCGAAGAGCGTGCCCGCTACGACATCCCGACCTCGCTCCAGCTCGAGAACCGGGGCATGCGCGAGACGGTGGTATGGCGCGTGTTGCCTCATCCCTAGGCAGCGTTCAAATTTCCTTCACTGTTCATTCACACAGGATTGGGCTAAACGCCCTCGCGCATGCCCCAGAAAACGAAATCCACCATCAAGCCCGCCGACTTCGCGAGCCTCTACGAGGGTTTTAACGCCCCGGTCTCGCGCTTCGACTGCGGCCGCAAGTGCGCGCCGCTGAACGACGGCGAGCCCGTATGCTGCTCGACCCAGAACGCCGTACCGGTGGTCCACAAGGTCGAGTTCGACCTGCTGAAGACCCGCACCGACCTGTGGTCGAAGTTCAAGCCCTACGACTACGCCACCAAGCAGATCGTGGCCGAGCTGACCTCGGACTGCATGGCCATCCACTGCAAGGGCGCCCGGCACTGCGAGCGCGACAACCGCACCATCGCCTGCCGCGGCTTTCCCTTCTATCCCTACCTCACGCGCGAGCGGCAGTTCGTCGGCGTCGGCACCTACTGGGTGTTCGAGGACCGCTGCTGGATGATGTCGAACCTCGAGATCGTCGACGCCAAGTTCGTCAAGGAATTCATCGCCACCTACGAGGCGCTGTTCGTGAAGGACCACAGCGAATTCACGACCTATGTCGATTTCTCCGCCACGGCGCGGCGCGTCTACTCGCGCTGGAAGCGCGAGATCCCGCTGCTTGGCCGCAACGGCGAGCTGCTGATCGTGGCGCCCTCGACCGGCGAGATCCGGCCCGGGCGCAAGAAAGACTTCCCCAAGGCCGCGCCCTTCACCTCCGAGAAGGAGTATCGCGAGGCGGTGAAGGAAGCCGGCGGCGAGGTGCCCAAGGAAGGGCTTCGTCCCAGCTGACCCGACCCCGCCCACCCGGCGCCATCCCTTGAGCCGCCGTCGCCTCGCCTGGATCCTGCTGTTCCTGTCGCCGGCCTTCTTCGCCGTAAACATGCTGATGGCGCGCTACGCCACTTTCGTGCCACCCAACGCGCTGGCGCTGGGCCGCTGGCTCCTGGTGGCCCTCCTCCTGCTGCCGTTCGTGTGGCCCCGCCTCGTTCGCCATCGCCACGCGCTGGCACGTGAATGGCCCGACCTGCTGATGCTGGGCGCGCTCGGCATGTGGATTTGCGGTGCCTGGGTCTACATCGGCGGCCGCACGACGCCCGCCCTCAACATCGGCCTGATCTATGCCGCCTCGCCGATCCTGGTCGTGGCACTGGGACGCCTACTCTACCGTGAGCGGCTGACGGCAGGCCGCATCGCCGGCATCGTGCTTTGCCTGGCTGGCGTCGCCGCCGTCTTCGCCAAGGGCCGGTTCGACAACATGCTCCTAGTGCGTTTCACCGAGGGCGATCTCTGGATCGCCGCGGCCTCGGCCTGCTGGGGCCTCTATTCGGTGCTGCTGAAGCAACGGCCAAGCGCGCTCGATCCGCTGACCAGGCTTTGCGCCATCTCCCTCGCGGGTTGCCTGGTGCTGCTGCCTTTCGCGATCGGCGAGGCGGCAATCTGGCAGGGCCCGGACTTCGCCGACTGGCGCACCTGGACGGTCTGGATCGTGCTCGCCGTCGTGCCGGGCGTCGGCGCCTACGGCGCCTTCGCCTTCTGCATCCGCGAGCTCGGCCCCTCGGTCACCAGCGTCTCGATGTATCTCGGGCCGCTCTATGTCGGCCTGATGGCCTGGGCGGCCCTTGGCGAAGCGCCGCAAGGCTACCATCTCATCGGGACACTCTTGGTGCTGCCCGGCCTCTTCCTGGCCACGCGCCCGCCCGCCAAAGGAGCCTGACATGCGTGCCCTGCTCGCCGTTTTGCTGCTGCTGATCCCGTCCCTCGCCTGCGCCGAGGAGATCGGCTCGGTGGGCTACCGCTTCAAGTGGCTCGGTCCCAACGACAAGATCGTGATCGAGGCCTTCGACGATCCCGATATCGCCGGCATCACCTGCTACATCTCGCGCGCCCGCACCGGCGGCATAAAAGGCATGTTCGGCGTGGCCGAAGACCCGCCCTACGCCTCGATCTCCTGCCATCAGGTCGGTCCCATCGATTCGGCCAAGGCCGGGACCCTCAAGAGCCCGCACGAAGTCTTCAGCGAGCGCGCCTCGCTGATCTTCAAAACCACTCAGGTCGTGCGCTTCTGGGACCCCAAGCGCCGGGCGCTGGTCTATCTCACCTATACCGACCGCGTGATCGAGGGCAGCCCGCAGAACTCGATCAGCGTGGTGCCGGTCGGGCTCAAATAGAGACCATTTTTGGCACAGCTCGTTGTGCCACGCGGTGTCCTGGAAGCTGTGCCAAAAAGCCGGACCAAGTCCTTGATCCCGCTGCCCGATCGCCCCCTGACGAACTGTGCCACCGGCGCCGGCTGCATCGAAGGATGAGTGTCCGGAAAATCGGCGCCGATTTCGATGCATAGTGGGCCATAAAAAACGCCCGCCGGATCTTTCCGCGGGCGTCTCCCATCGTGCCAAAAAATCTAGCAAAAACCTGCTGAACTTGCAACTTGCAGGCACTGCTAGCGATAGAGGAACGTTCCCAGCAAGACCCAGCGCGCGGCTTTCGCCGTACCCACGAGCGGCGTGGTGTAGTGCCAGAACGGCAGGCGATAGGCCGTCACGGCCGCAGGCCTGGCCACCGACACGATCTCGCTGAAATGGCCCGCGCGGCTGTAGACCAGCCACTGATGGTCGACGCTGGGCGTGGCGAGGCTCAGGTGCAGGTCGATGTAGCCGCCCTTCGCATCCTTGTTCTCGGGATGGTGGTCGTTGTGCGGTCCGGCATAGTCGCCCGGCCCGTAGCGCAGCACCTGCAGGCCCCAGCCTGAGGCCAGCTTGCGGCCGGCCAGGGCCTCGGCGAAGGCGCGAAAACTCTGGGACCGCATCATGCGGACCAGCCCGAGCTTTTCGGCGGCCTTCACCCCGGGCTCGCGCTGGCTTTCGAAATAGATGGTGCGGGCGCGGCTGGTCTTGGGCAGGTGCTCGCCATAGTCGTGCCGCATGCCCCAGATGCTGTCGGGCGGGATGGGCTTCTCGATCGGCTCGAGCGTGTTGGTAAGGTTCTCTTCGAGCGCCCGGCGCAGCCGCGTGGCCTTGGTCCGGTCGATCAGATCGTCCTGGGCGAGGAAGCGGATGCGCGGATTGGCCAGCGCGCCACACAGCGGATGCGTGCCCGCCAGCACCCGCCGGCCGGCCTGGCTCAGCAGGTCCTCGAATTCCGTAGGGATTGCGACGTTCCGCATGACAAACGCCAGATTGCCATGGCGGATGACGCGAAGCACCTTCCCATGAAAGCATTTCCGTCGCTCAACCAAGAAACGACTGAGGAGGAAGTCCCATGGACGTCGGCATGATGATGGTGTTCGCCAGCTACGGCTGGGACGACTGCTCCGATGCGCGCGTGTGGGACGAGGAAATCCGCCTCGCCCGGATCGCCGCCGATTCCGGCTTCGACTGCCTGTGGTCGGCCGAGCATCACTTCAACGACTACTCGTTCGTGCCCGACAACCTGGCGCTGATGACCCATCTGACGGCGCTCTGCCCGAACATCGATGTCGGCACCGCCGCCGTCATCCTGCCCTGGCACGATCCGCTGCGCGTGGCCGAGAACGCCGCCGTGCTCGACATGCTGAGCAAGGGCAGGCTGCGACTCGGCATGGGACGCGGCCTCGCCCGGCGCGAGTTCAACGCCTTCCGTCTCAGCATGGACGAATCGCGCGGCCGCTTCGACGAAGCAGCACCCATGATCATCGAGGCGCTGAAGACCGGCTTCATGGAGGGCGACGGCCAATACTACAAGCAGCCCCGCATCGAGATCCGGCCACGGCCGCAGAATTCCTTCGACGGGCGTATCTATGCCGTGGCGTCGAGCGAGGATTCGATCGACTCGGCCGCCAAGCTCGGCGCCCATATCGTGATGTTCGCCGACCGGCCGTGGGAGATGCGGGCGCCGATGATCGAGAAGGGCCGCGAGCTGCACGCCAAGTATCATGGCACCGCGCCGCCCACCGTCATGCTGACCGAGTTCTGCGTCTGCGGCCCCGACGCCGCCACGATCGAGGACGAGGCGCGCCGCTACCAAGGCAAGTTCGTCGAAAGCAACTTCTACCACTACGAATTCCTGGGCGAGCACTTCAAGACGGTGAAGGGCTACGATTCCTACCAGCAGAAAGCCGAGATCGCGCGCAAGGGCGGCATCGAAGGCGCGGTCACCGGCTTCATGCAGGCGGCCTCCTGGGGCACACCCGACAAGATCCTGCGCGGCATCGAGGCGCGCCGGAAGGTGGTCGGCGACTTCGAGATGAACGTCGCCTTCCGCTTCGGCGGCACGCCCTTCGAGGTCTCCGAGCGCGGCCTGAAGCTGTTCGCCAAGGAAGTTCTGCCGGTGCTGAAGTCGTGGGGACCGGTCAAGGCGGCAAAGGCGGCTTAAGAGCCTTTCTC
Source organism: Reyranella massiliensis 521 (assembly GCA_945860205.1). Lineage (GTDB taxonomy): Bacteria > Pseudomonadota > Alphaproteobacteria > Reyranellales > Reyranellaceae > Reyranella > Reyranella massiliensis_B. The sequence goes on from CAMARK010000022.1 coordinate 15,556, forward strand.
GCGGACACACACTCACCTCACCCTGAGGAGGCGCGAAGCGCCGTCTCGAAGGGTGGGCAACTAAAGGCGGTGCGCGTGCCCATGCTTCGAGACGCTCGCTGCGCTCGCTCCTCAGCATGAGGTTTTCTTGTCGGTCGAAGGCCCTCGGGATGACAACTGAGGGCTTCCTCCTCTAAAGAGCCGCATGCCTTTCGCCTCGCTGCGTGACTTCATCGACCTTCTGGAAAAGAGCGGCCGGCTGGTGCGCGTCAGCGCGCCGGTGTCGCCGCATCTGGAGATGACCGAGATCCAGACGCGGCTGCTGGCCGAAAAGGGCCCGGCGGTGCTGTTCGAGAACGTGGTGCGTCCCGACGGTACGCGCTCCGACATTCCGGTGCTGGTCAATCTCTTCGGCACGGTCGAGCGCGTGGCCTGGGGCATGGACCGCGAGCCCAACCAGCTCCGCGCCGTCGGCGAGACGCTGGCCTTCCTGCGCCAGCCCGAGCCGCCGGGCGGCTGGCGCGAAGCGCTCGAGATGCTGCCGCTGGTGCGCACCGTCATGGCGATGAAGCCCAAGACGGTGACCAGCGCCCCCTGCCAGGAAGTGGTGCTGACCGGCGACGACATCGATCTCGGCAAGCTGCCGATACAGACCTGCTGGCCGGGCGAGCCGGCACCGCTGATCACCTGGCCGCTGATCGTCACCCAAGGCCCCAACCCCAAGGGTGACAAGCAGGACAGCTACAACCTCGGCATCTACCGCCTGCAGGTGACGGGCAAGAACACGACCCTGATGCGCTGGCTAAAACATCGCGGCGGCGCGCAGCATCACCAGCGCTGGAAGGGTGCCGGCAAGCGCGAGCCGCTGCCGGTGGCGGCCGTCATCGGCGCCGATCCCGGCACCATCCTGGCCGCCGTCACGCCGGTGCCGGACACTCTCTCGGAGTATCAGTTCGCCGGGCTCCTCCGAGGCAAGAAGGTCGAGCTGGTCGATTGCAAGACCGTGCCGCTGAAAGTGCCGGCCGAGGCCGAGATCGTACTCGAAGGCCATGTCAGCCTCGACGACTATGGCGACGAGGGCCCCTACGGCGACCACACCGGCTACTACAACAGCGTCGAACAGTTCCCGGTCTTCACGATCAGCGCCATCACCATGCGCCGGAAGCCGATCTATCTCTCGACCTTCACCGGCCGGCCACCCGACGAGCCGTCGATCCTCGGCGAGGCGCTGAACGAGGTGTTCATCCCCCTCTTCCAGCAGCAGTTCCCCGAGATCGTCGATTTCTGGCTGCCGCCCGAGGGGTGCAGCTACCGCATCGCCGTCGTCTCGATGAAGAATGCCTACGCCGGCCATGCCAAGCGCGTGATGATGGGCGTGTGGAGCTACCTGCGGCAGTTCATGTACACCAAGTGGGTGATCGTAGTGGACGCCGACATCGACGCCCGCGACTGGAAGCAGGTGATGTGGGCGCTCTCCACACGCATGGACCCGGCGCGCGACATCACCGTGATCGAGAACACACCGATCGACTATCTCGACTTCGCGAGTCCGGTCTCGGGCCTCGGCTCCAAGATCGGCCTCGATGCGACGGACAAGTTCCCCGGCGAGACGAACCGCGAATGGGGCCGGCAGATCAAGATGGATCAGGCTGTCGTCGACAAGGTCGATGCGATGTGGAGCGAGTTGGGATTACCCGGGAGTGGGAAGAAGATCTGGCGCTAGTCGATCTTCAAAGAAGGAACCCAGGGTGCGTCAGAAGAAAAGCTGAGAATGTGCGACGCCGGAGATACCGACGTTGCCGAATAGAATTCGGGTTTCACGTCCAGGATGACCTCCACGCCGGGCATCATGAATTCTTCTCTCTTTTCTGAAATCTGGACCAAGTAGTCGTCAACACCTTCATGAAGTCTATCGTCGAAGTTGATCACGAGATAAATGATCCTCTTCATCTCCGGAGCCGAGGAGAATGCCGCCATCTGCTGATCGGCACCTCGTATAGTTAGCGCGAGCTTGGAGAAAAACTCGACAGGCAAGAGACTCGGCGTTGAAGTCGCAATCACTTTTGTTCGCGAAACTGCTGCACGCTCGGATCTGTTGATGGTCTTCACCTCGCACAAGACATCGGTGTTTCCCACTTTTGCTCGCAGATCGGGCGTTTTGGCATCGCTCCGACGTGGGATGAATTCGACGTTCGCATATCCTCGACGGACAAGGAAATTGTATGCCTTTGCTTCGTTCAGTTCGCTGAACGCTCCCTGCCATCCGCGGATCTTTTCCCCTTTCATGAACAAGGGGCCAACCTTCGTTTTCAGATGATCCCATGCAGCGGCGTCAAGCGCCGCCAGTTCCGCTTCGATGTCGATGAAGTGCTTACGCTTGATCGGGTTATCGCGGAGAGAGGCAGCGAAATTCTTGAAATAGGACTTCGGCGCACCCTTCAAGCTCGCGACGAGTTCGTAGACCCTGGGCAACTCGGCAGAGCACATGCGCGATTCTTGACCCCTCCGCCCCCTTCGAGGCACCTCCCCTTCGCGGTTTCCGCGAAGGGGAGGAGAGTGAATTAATGCATTGCTGGCAGCACGTGCCTTGCGACCAATTCCTTGCTCACCGTGGCATCCTCCGCCGAAGCCCCGCGCATGCCGCCGCTGATCGCGACCTTGTCGAGGCCGAGCGCCTTCAGCGAGCGCAGGCGCTCGATGCAGCGGTCGGGCGAACCCACGATGGCGAAGCGGTCGACGAAATCGTCGGTCAGCGTGCCGGCCTGGCGCGAATCGCCCTGGGTGTGCTTGCGCATGTCGTAGTTGCTGCGCAGTTTCTCCAGCACGGCGGCATCTCCCGTAGAAACCGGGCCGTTGGCCTTGCCGTGCATCACCGAGAAACGCGCAAAGGTCGTGAGGCCGCCGCGCACCAGGCCGCGCGCCGCGGCGACGTCGCTGTGGCAGCCCAGGTTCACATAGGCGCCGAAGGCGATGGCATCGGGATCGAGGCCGGCGTCCTTGCGGGTCTTTTTCGCCAGCGCAATGCCCCAGGCCAGCCGCTCGGTATCGGCGCCCAGGGTGAACATGATCCGTTCCGCATGGAGCGCGGCCATGGCGATGACCTTGGGGCCGCTGGCCGCGACCTCGACCGGTACCTTGCCACTGCCTTTGGGGCCGCCCTTCAGGCCCTCGGCGATCCAGCCGATACGGCTGGCCGGCGGGGCGTCGTGCAGGTGCAGCGCCGACAGCGGCGGCGCGACGTCGGCGGGGATGTCGATGTCGTCGAAGGCCACCGAGTCGCCAGCGAGGTAAAGCTGGAGCTGGCGCAAGTAGCGCTCGAACTGCGCGAGGCGCGCCGGCGCCCGGCCGAGATGGGCCAAGGCAGAATCGCCGCGGCCGATGCCGAGCACGGCGCGGCCGTTGGAGATGCGGTTGACGCTGGTGATCGCCGTCGCGGTCGCCGCGGCATGGCGGGTGACCGAATTGGTGACCCCGGTGCCGAGGCCGATCCGCGTGGTGACGGTCGCGGCCAGGGCGAGCGAGACATAGGGATCGCCGGAGAGGTTCTGCGAATCGACCACCAGCATGCCTTCCCAACCCGCCGCCTCGATTTCCTGCGCGGTGCGTGCCACGCCGCGCGCCGACGCGACGCCGGTGATCCAGAGTTCCATTTTTGATTCTCCGGCCGACTTGTCTGCCCGACTTGTCCGTCCCTCTGGCGGTCAGTACCGCATGGTGACCTTGTTGCCTGCGGTCGTCAGCGGCTTGAAGCCCAGGCGCTCATAGAGCCGCTGCGCCGGATTGTTGGTCATCACTTCCAGGACGAGATCCTTGCGCTTGCGGTCGGCGCGCTCCTTCATCCAGGCGAGGAAGGCGCTGCCCAGGCCGCGATTGCGCATCGGCGCCGCCAGATAAAGATGGCGGAGCTGCACGGCATGCTGCGTTTCCTCGACCTGCAACCAGCCCGCATCGGCGTTTTCGGCCTTCAGGATCGACGTCCCGGCGTGCCCGACGGCCTGTTCGACGATTTGCCGCTGTGCCACCTCGTTCCATTGTGTCAGCGCCTCGGTCAGCGGTTGCGCCGCTTCACGATAAATTGGCCAGCAGAAGGCCAGGTCGGGCGGGCTCGAGGGGCGCAGTTCAAAAATGAGAGGCATGACCGCATCCGGCCACAAGGACGGGCGCGATGCAACGCACAAGCTGCTCCCTATTGTTGCCCAGCTCTTTAATGTAAACTGGCTTAACATGAGCTGGAAACGTCGGGCCGAGGGTGCCTATCACCACGGTAATCTGCGCGAGGCGCTGATCCAGGCCGCGCGCGACCTGATCAAGGAGAAGGGCCCCGCAGGCTTCACCTTCGCCGATGCCGCGCGCTCGGCAGGCGTCAGCCCGGCCGCGCCCTACCGCCACTTCCGTGACCGCGAGGCGCTGCTGGCCGACGTGGCGCGCGAGGGCTTCCAGCGCTTCGAGGCGATGCTCGCCACCGGCTGGAACGGCGGCAAGCCCGACGCGATGACGGCCTTCAACAATGTCGGCAAGGCCTACCTCGCCTTTGCCCGCGCCGAGCCCGCCTACTACGCCGCCATGTTCGAATCGGGCCTGCCGCCCGACCTCAGCCCCGACCTGCGCGCGGCCTCCGAGCGCGCTTTCGGCATGCTACGCACCGCGGCCGACGGCGTGGTCGCGTTGCTGCCCCAGGGCAAGCGCCCCCCCGCCCTGATGATGAGCCTGCACATCTGGTCGATGGCCCACGGCATCGCATCCCTGTTCGGCCGGGGCGACGCCGGCCGGCGGACGCTGCCCATGACGGCCGAGGAACTGCTGGAATCGGCCATGCTGATCTATTTGCAGGGTCTGGGTTTTTCACAGAAGCCCGACAGAACCTAAGGGGGGCCCCCTTGACTCCCGGGGCCGGAATACCCAATGTAAATGTCGTTAACATTTACATCGTTAACGGCAGCAAAAGGGGGGCTCCACATGGGCCTGATTTCGAAAATAGACGACATCGGCAGGCCGGCGTGGATCGCCCTCACGGTCCTGAGTTTCATCCTGTTCTGGCCGATCGGCATCGCCCTTCTGGTCTATCTGAAATGGAGTGGACGCATGTTTTGCTCGAAGCGCTATGGCCACTGGAACACGCCGGACGGCAGCAACGCCCGCGCCGAGTTCCGCGATTGGAAGCGCCGTCATCGCTGGGGCCGCGATGCCTCGAGCGGCAACGTCGCCTTCGACGAATACCGCGAGGAGACACTGCGCAAGCTCGACGAGCAGCAGCGCGAGTTCCGCGACTTCCTCGACCGGCTGCGCGCCGCCAAGGACCGTGCCGAGTTCGACGACTTCATGGCCGAGCGCCGCGATCGCCCGCCGGTCCCCAAGGAGCCGCCGCCGGCCGCGTCTCCCACGGCCTGATCTCTTCTCCCTGATGGGGGAGGAACCGACTGCCCGCAGCGCACCAGCGTTGCGGGCGGTTTCGTTTCAGTAGTCGATCTTCATGGGCAGGTGATGATCGACCGCGTGCTGGGCGGCTTCCACCATCGCCGCGAAGCCGTAGCGGGCGCGCAGTTCCAGCGGCGCATTGTCGGGCGGCCGCGGCCGGCCCCATCCGGTTGCCGCGCGGTCATCGGCTTTCCAGGTCGCGGCATTGAGATCGGCGAGCTGGCGCCGGAGCGTCGGCGCCGAGCCGATGACCACCCGGTGACCGCCGACATCCTCGCCGTCGAAGGTGAAGGGAAAGGGGCTGGGCAACCACAGTTCGGCATGACGCACGAGATGGGAATAGCGCGACCGGAAGCCCTCGGCGTTGCTGCGTGCAAGTGCCGGATCGTTCTCCCATTCGTCGGGCAGGGTATTGGGCCGCCCCAACACCGGATGCTCGGCATAGGCCGCCCACAGCACCAGCGCGGCCCAGCCGTCCCATCCCGGCCGGCCGGTGAAGTGCGGCGCCCCGGAAGTTTCGTCCCAATCGAGCGGTGCCGGGATGTTGTGGCCGAGCCGCTCGCTCAACGCCGTGCGCCAGGCGAGGACGGCCGGAGGGAGATGTTCGGGGTTCCTGGCGAAGGCCGTGAGCTGTTTGCCCACGCCACCATAGTATCGCGTGAGCGACCCGACGTAGACGTCGAGGGCCATGAGACCTCTTCAGATACATTGGGCACCGCGGCACCCATACAACTTTCAGTTGCTCTACACGTTAATTTATCCCGTGCCTACAACCGAAAGTAAATACCTGAAGAGCCAAACGCGAATATCGCCCGACGGCAGGCCCTATTGCGGCTCGAGGTTCAGTCCCTTCACCAGGTCGATCCAGACCGGGCCTTGCTCGGCCATGATCTTCTCGAAGAAGGCCTGGTCCTGGGCCGCCCGGTCGATGCCGAACGTGTCCAGGATCTTTACGATGCGCTCGCTCTTGCCGGCCTCGACCATCATGTCGGAGAGTTTCTTCACGATCTCCTTGGGCATGCCGATGGGACCGACCAGGCAGATGAAGCCCTGGACCTGGAAGGCGATGTCGGTGACGCCCTGTTCGTAGAAGGTGCCGACGTCCGGCAGCTTCTTCATCCGTTCCTTGGTCGGCACCGCAATTGCGCGACCATTGCCAGTTTGAAGCACGCTGGAAGCGGCGGCAAAACTGCCGCTGCCGGCCTGAATGGCGCCCGACATCACGTCGGTCCACATCGGCGCCTCGCCGCGATAGTGCACGGCCTCCATCTTGAGCCCGTAATGGCGGTTCAGCGCCTCGACGGCGACGTGGCTGTACGATCCGGCGCCGTAGGTGCCGACGCTGACCTTGTTGTTGCGGGCGTAGGCCGCGAATTCCGCGAGGTTCTTCGCCGGCACGTCCTTGTTGACGATGAACGGCAGGTGGCCGGCATCCATCCACGAGATCAGCGCAAAGTCCTTGTCCGGGTCGTAGGGCAGCTTCTTGAACAGCACCTTGTTCATGATCATCGTGGTCGAGATCGTCCACATCAGCGTATAGCCGTCGGGCGCCGCGTTCTTCACCTGCTCGGCGGCGATGGCGCCGCTGGCACCGGCCTTGTTCTCGACCGAGACCGGCTGGCCGGTCTTCTGCGAGATGAAGTCGCCGTAGGCACGGGCGAAGGTGTCGGTGAGGCCGCCGGCCGGATAGCCTACGATGATGCGGATGGGCTTGCTCGGCCAGGGCGCCTGGGCGATGGCGGGAACCGGCAGAGCCGCGGCAGCGACAGCAATGGAACCAAGGCGCAGCACGTCACGCCGCGACGAGCGAACGGTCATTCTTTCCTCCCTGCGGCGCGGTGGGTTTACTGCGACGGTCTATGCCGTCTTTGGCGCGCCAGCCTTCAGCATGGCTGCGATTGTGGCGGACGTAAAGGCAGCTTCAAGGCGGCGGCGCGGCAATCGCTATTGCGGCTCGATGTTCAGGCTCTTGATCACCTCGAGCCAGACCGGCCCTTCGTCGTCGATGACCTTCTTGAAATAGGCGCGGTCGCGGGCGGCCTCGTCGATACCGAACGTGTTGATGATCGCCTGGATGCGCTCGGTCTTGCCGCCCTCGACCATCAGGTCGGAGAGCTTCTGCACGATCGCGTCCGGCGTGCCGACCGGTGCCGCGCAACCGACCCAGCCGCGCACCTGGAACGCCTTCTCGGTCAGACCCTGCTCGTAGTAGGTGGGCACGTTCGGCAGCTTCTTCATGCGCTCCATGGTCGGCACGGCGATCACCTTGACGGCGCCGGACTGCACGAACGGCAGCATGGTCGCATAGCTGCCGCTGGCGATCTGGACGGCGCCGGACGCCATGTCCTGCCACATCAGCGCCTCGCCGCGATAATGGACCGGCTCCATCGTGAGCCCATAGTGCTTGTTGAGCGTCGCCGCCACGACGTGGGCGTAGGAGCCGGCGCCGTAGGTAGCGGCCGACACCTTGCGCTCCTTCGCCCAGGCGGCGAACTCCGGAATGTTATTCACCGGCACGTCCTTGTTGACCGCGGTCGGCAGGTGGCCGGTGTTGAACCAGGCGACCAGGGTAAAATCCTTGTCTGGATCGTAGGGCAGTTTCTTGAACAGCACCTTGTTCTGCATCATCGTGGTCGAGTTGGTGAACATCAGCGTATAGCCGTCGGGCGGGGCCTGCTTCACGAGCTCGGCGCCGATCGCGCCGGCGGCACCCGCCTTGTTCTCGACCACGACCGGCTGGCCGGTCTTCTGCGAGACATAGTCGCCATAGGCGCGGGCGAAGACGTCGGTCAGTCCGCCCGGCGGATAGGTGACGACGATCTTGATCGGCTTGTTGGGCCACGGCGCCTGGGCGATGGCGGGCGCCGGCAGCATGGCCGCGGCACCGACGCATAGAAGATTACGCCGAAAGATCATGGACGCCTCCCTGGGCGCGCACTTTGATTTTTGCCGACGATCTAAGCCGTCTTGGTCGCGCCTGTTTTCAGCATGGCGTCGATCTCGCCGGCCGTAAAGCCGGCCTCCTTGAGAACCTCGACACTGTGCTCGCCCAGCCGGGGCTGCAGGCGCGTCACCTCGGGCTTGGTCTTGCTGAAGCGCGGCGGGATGTCGGGCATGCGGAGCCGGCCCTCGGTCGGATGGTCGACTTCCTTCCAGAAGCCGGTCGCCTCGAGCTGCGGATCGACGAACAGGTCGTCGAGCGTGTTGACCGGCCCATGCGGCACGTTGGATTTACCCAGCAGCGCCACCCATTCGGCGTTGGTCCTGGTGGCGCAGATCTCCGCCAACGCCGAATAATAGTGTTCGACGTTTTTTAGGCGGTTGGCGAGCGAGGTGAAGCGCGGATCCAGGGCGAGCTCGGGCCGGCCGATCAGGCCGCAGAATTCCTTCCAGTGCCCGTCGGTGTAGGGCAGCAGCGCGAAGTAGCCGTCCTTCGAGGGATAGGGCCGGCGCTCCTTGTTGAGCACGCGCTTGTAACCCGCCGTATCGAGCGCCGGCCGGAAGGTCTCGCCGTAGAGATGCTCGACCATCACGAACGAGACCAGCGTCTCGAACATCGGCACTTCAACCGCTTGGCCAAGGCCGGTCTTCTCGCGCGCATAGAGGGCGGCGAGCAAGGCCGAGACGACGCCGTTGGAACTCGTCTTGTCGGCCACGATGGTGGGCAGGAAGCGCGGCTGGCCAGCCACAACGCTCTGCAGCGAGGCGAGGCCGGAGCCTGCCTGGATGATGTCGTCGTAGGCGGCCTTCGGACCCATCGGGCCGGCGGCGCGATAGCCGTAGGTGGCGAGATAGACGAGGCGCGGATTGATCTTCTCGAAGGCTTCGTACTCCACGCCCAGGCGCCGGGCGGGATCGGGCCGGTAGTTGTGCATCAGCACGTCGGCGGTCTCGGCCAGCTTGAACAGCGCCTTGCGGCCTGAGTCCTGTTTCAGGTCGAGCACGATCGAGCGCTTGGATCTGTTGCAGCCGAGATAGAAGGCGGCCATGCCGGGATTGCGGCCCGGCCCGAGCTGGCGAGTGGTGTCGCCTTCGGGCGGCTCGATCTTGATCACGTCGGCGCCGAGATCGCCCAACTGCTGCGCAGCCCACGGTCCCAGCACCACCGTCGTGCAATCGAGAATCCTGACGCCGGCCAACGGACCCGCCATCGCTGCTTCCTCCTCTGCTTTCTTCTCGACTAGCACAGACTGTACACAAGCGGCTGCGAAACCTGGGCCACTCCATGGCCGTTCCTCCTCATAGCCGCCACAATCCGAACGCAACGTTTACGGAGCCAGCGTTTTTTTCCTGTAGTTGATGGAGGCTTCAATGCGCGACCAAGTGACCAAGCAGGGCTTTCGTGGTGCTCTTGTGGCCGCGGCCGCCGCGGCGGCCGCCTTGGGCGCAGCGAGCAGCGCGGAGGCTGGCGAAGGCAATGGCAAGAAGTATCGGGGCTACTATGCTCCCGGCTACGTCGTGGTCCCACAGGGATACGTTTATGCCCCCGCGCCCGTCTATTACGCGCCGAGGCCGGTTATGGTCTATCCAGCGCCGGTCATGTATGCGCCGGCCTATCCCGTCTATGCCGCCCCCTATCCCCCGGTCGGCAGCCTGAACCTCGGCATCAGCCTGCCGCTGCGCTAGGCAGTATCTCCGGAACGACCCTTTCCGCTTGCTCGCGCCTCGCGGTTGACGCGCGCCCCCAAATCGGGGAAGTTCGCGCCAACATGCTGCGACTGACGACGCTTCGACTTATCGGCTGACCCGCCGCCCCACACCCGGGGCCCTGCGGGTCGCGTTGTCGTCCGTCTCTCTACCTTCACAAGTCGCCGCCAGCCCCTTTCCATCGCAGTAGATCGCCAGAGCCTTTTTTGGCCGGCAGCGGCGCGAGGAGTTTCAAATGTCCGTCCAGAAACCGATGATGCCGTCCGCGGTCGATAAGTACGTCCCGTTCAAGCCGATCGACATCAAGGACCGCAAGTGGCCCGGCGTCGTCATCACCAAGCCGCCGATCTGGTGCGCGGTCGACCTGCGCGATGGCAACCAGGCGCTGATCGAACCCATGGACTCCGACCGCAAGACGCGAATGTTCAAGCTTCTCGTCCAGATGGGCTACAAGGAAATCGAGGTTGGCTTCCCGGCGGCGTCTGAGACCGACTTCGAGTTCGTGCGCGAACTGATCGAGAAGAAGATGATCCCGGACGACGTCACCATCCAGGTGCTGACGCAGAGCCGGCCCGAGCTGATCGAGCGCACCTTCGAGGCCTGCCGCGGCGCCAAGCGCGCCATCGTCCATCTCTACAACTCGACCTCGACCCTGCAGCGACGCGTCGTGTTCGGCCAGGACACCGCCGGCATCATCGAGATCGCCGTGTCGGGCGCCAGGCTGGTGAAGCAGCTGGCCGACGCCGATCCCAAGACGGAGTGGGTGTTCGAATATTCGCCCGAGAGCTTCACCGGCACCGAACTCGAGTTCGCGCGCGACATCTGCGCCGCCGTCGGCGACATCTACAAGCCGACGCCTGAGAAGAAGATGATCATCAACCTGCCGGCAACAGTCGAGATGTCATCGGCCAACGTCTATGCCGACCAGATCGAATGGTGCCATCGCAACTTCAAGTACCGCGACTCGATGATCCTCAGCCTGCATCCGCACAACGACCGCGGCACAGGAGTGGCGGCAGCCGAACTCGGCTTCATGGCTGGCGCCGACCGAATCGAAGGCTGCCTGTTCGGCAACGGCGAGCGCACCGGCAACGTCGACTTGGTGACCTTGGGCCTCAACATGTTCACCCAGGGCGTCGATCCCGAGATCGACTTCTCGAACATCAACGAGATCCGCCAGACGGTGGAATACTGCAACCAGCTTCCCGTCCATCCGCGCCATCCCTATGGCGGCGACCTGGTGTTCACCGCCTTCTCGGGCTCGCATCAGGACGCGATCAACAAGGGCTTCAAGGCGCTTGAGGCGTCGAACAGCAAGGTCTGGGAAGTGCCCTACCTGCCGATCGACCCGGCCGATCTCGGCCGCTCCTACGAGGCAATCATCCGCATCAACAGCCAGTCGGGCAAAGGCGGCATCGCCTACATCCTGAAGAGCGACTACGGCATCGACATGCCGCGCCTCCTCCAGGTCGAATTCTCCAAGGTGATCCAGCAGATCGCCGACGAGACCGGCAAGGAGATCCAGCCGGCGCTGATCTGGGACACGTTCCGCAAGGAGTATCTCGAGAACGCAACGCCGGTGGCGTTCACGAGCCACACCACGGTGCCCGAGCCCGGCCATCCCGACGTGCGTCTTCTCGACGCCAAGGTGACCTTCAACGGCAAGGAGCAGACGATCAGCGGCCGCGGCAACGGCCCGATCGCGGGCTATGTCGATGCGCTGGCCAAGAACTGCGGCGTCACGATCAAGGTGCGCGACTACCACCAGCATGCCGCCGGCGCCGGCTCCGACGCCACGGCGGTGAGCTACATCGAGGCCGAGACCGGCGACGGCCGCGTGCTGTGGGGCGTCGGCATGGACGCCAATATCGTCACGGCCTCGCTCAAGGCCGTGAGCTGTGCCGCCAACCGCGCCGTTCGCGCCGCGCGGTAGGCCCGTGGCGAAGCCGCTCCCCACGCCACGGCCGGCCACCGGGTCCAGCGTCAGGTCCAACCTGGCGGTTCCGCCCGACCCCAGCTCGCCGCTCCGGCGGCGGGAGGGGCCGGTCATGCGCGCGGTGCGGTTCGTCTGGAACGTGGCGATCTCGCTGATGCTGGGGACGATGATCGGCCTCATCGGCCATCAGTTCGCGGCCGATGCCATTGCCCGCCTGTGGCCCGAGATCGCCTTCGTGGCCGACGCGGCGCGGGCCTTCTTCTGGCTCCTCGGGCTCGGCGCCTCGGGCGTATTGTTCTTTTCGTACTATCTCGACGACACCGCCCGTTAGCGCGTAGAACCGGCGTCATGGCCAAAGCAAAGAAATCCGCCCCCTCCCAAGCCCCCGACGCTGACCTCCTCTCAGACCTCCTGAAATGGGCAAAAGCCGCCGGCGCCGATTCGGCCGATGCGCTCTACGTCAACGGCGAGTCGATCTCGGTCGCCCAGCGGCTCGGCCGGCGCGAGAAGCTCGAGAGCAGCGAGGGCCGCGACCTTGGCCTCCGCGTATTCGTGGGCAAGCGCCAGGCCTTCGTCTCCTCGACCGACTTCGCGCCCAGGGCGCTCCGGACCGTCGCGCAACGCGCCGTCGACATGGCGCGCGCAGTCCCTGAGGACCCCGTCTGCGGCATCGCCCCCGAGGAGCTGCTGGCCCGTTCCTGGCCCGACCTCGATCTCGACGACAAGGGCCGGCCCTCGGCCAGGAAGCTGCTGGCGCTGGTCGCGGAGGCCGAGGACGCCGCCCGCGCCGTCAAGGGCGTCACCAATTCCGAGGGTGCCGAGGCGGGCTGGGGCCGCTCCTCCGTCATGCTGGCCGCCAGCAACGGCTTTTCCGGCGGCTATAGCCGCGGCGGCTGGTCGCTCTCCTGCTCGGTGGTGGGCGGCGAAGGCACCGGCATGGAACGCGACTACGAATGGACGAGCGCGGTCCACTTCGAGGATCTGATGTCGCCGGCCCGGGTCGGACGCAACGCCGGCAAGTTCGCGGTCCGCCGCCTCAACCCGCGCAAGGCCTCGAGCGCCCGCGTGCCCGTGGTCTACGACCGCCGCGTCTCGGGCGGGCTGATCGGCCATCTCGCCAGCGCCATCAACGGCCGCGCCGTGGCGCGCGGCACGTCGTTCCTGAAGGACGCGATGGGCAAGAAGGTCTTCGCGGACGGCATCCGCATCCTCGACAATCCGTTGCGCAAGCGCGGGCTGGGCAGCCGGCCGTTCGATGCCGAGGGCCTGGCCACCAAGCGCACCGCGGTGATCGACGATGGCCGCCTCACGACCTGGCTGCTCGACCTCGCGGCGGCCCGCCAGCTCAACCTCAAGCCGACCGGCCATGCCTCGCGCGGCGTCTCTGGCCCGCCCTCGCCCAGCACGTCGAATTTCTATCTCGAGAAGGGCAAGCTCTCGGTCGACGAGTTGATCGGCGACATCAAGAGCGGTCTTTTCATCACAGACCTGATCGGCTTCGGCATCAACGGTGTCACCGGCGATTACAGCCGCGGCGCCTCGGGCTTCTGGATCGAGAAGGGCAAGCTCGCCTGGCCGGTGAGCGGAATCACCGTCGCCGGCAACCTGAAAGACATGTTCCTGAACATGACGCCGGCCAGCGACCTCCAGTTCAAGAGCTCGACCAACGCCCCGACCGTGAGAATTGAAGGGTTGACCGTCGCCGGCTCGTGATATCCTCACGGCCATGACCCCCTTCACAAAACTGACGCTCCTCGCCGCAACGACGGCGCTCTTTTCAACGCCGCTCGCCCCCGCATTTGCGCAAGCGGGCGACTTCCGCGACTGCCTGCAGGGCATCAAGGCCGAGGCGACACGCCAGGGTGTGCCGGCGGCCGTCGCCGACAAGGCCTTCCAGGGCCTGACGCCCGACCAGAAGGTGATCGACCTCGATGGACGGCAGCCGGAATTCTCGCTGACCTACGGCAAGTATGTCGGTGGCTCGGTGACGGCTGACCGTATCGTCAAGGGCCAGCAGCGGATGGCGCAGCACCGCACGCTGCTCGATGCGCTGCAGGCCGAGTACGGCGTGCCGCCGCAATACATCATGGCCTTCTGGGGCGTCGAGACCAACTACGGCACCTTCATGGGCGACTTCCGCGTCGTCCGCTCCGTGGCGACGCTTGCCTGCATGACCAAGCGCACCGTCTTCTTCTCGAACGAGACCGTGCAGGCGCTGCGCATCCTCAACATGAACCACATGACCAGCGAGCAGATGCGCGGCTCCTGGGCCGGCGCCATGGGCAACATGCAGTTCATGCCGTCGACCTTCACCAAGTGGGCGGTCGACCGCGACGGCAACGGCCGCATCGACATCTGGAACAGCCTGCCCGACGCCTTCGCCTCGGCCGCCAACTTTTTGCGCGGTATCGGCTTCAAGCCGGGCCTGCCGTCGAGCGAGGAAGTGGTGCTGCCCAAGGGCTTCGCGCTCGACCAGGCCGACAATTCGATCGAAAAGCCAGTCCGGGCCTGGACGGCACTGGGCGTCAAGAAGGCGGGCGGCGGCGCCCTGCCCGCGTCCGACGAGCCCGCGTCGATCATCCTGCCGGCCGGCTTCCGCGGCCCCGCCTTCATCCTCTATCCCAACTTCAAGGCGGTGATGAACTGGAACCGCTCCACGCTCTATGCGCTGTCGGTCGGCATCCTTGCCCGCCAGATCGCGGGCGGCCCGGGTGTCCAGCAGGCACCACCGGCCGACGACGAGCCGCTGTCGCGCGACACCGTGATCGACATCCAGAATCGGCTGGCCCGGCTCGGCCTCTACAAGGACGACACCGACGGGCTTCTAGGCCCCAAGACCCGCTCGGCACTGCGTCTCTTCCAGCAGCAACAGGCGCTGCCGGCGGACGGCCATCCCTCGGCCGAGACGGTGCGCAAGCTGCAGGCGGTACGTTAAGGACGCGATTTTACGGACACGAGTTGTCCGGAATCTGTCTGTCCAGAAATTCGCAAATCGCCGGCCCGCTTGAACCGGACGATTCTTTTCGACTCAGGCCCGAATCGCGGACCTGTCTGAAAAATCGAAGGCTTAGGCCGACAAGACCAGCATCGCGTTCGGCCACGAAAAAGGCCGCTCCAGGCAAGTGACCGGGCGGCCCGCGCAATGGATGCACGTCGTGGCGACGATATCAGGAATATAGCACCAAACCTGCTGAACTTGCAACTTTAGTAATCTGACTTTACTTTTCCTGCCGTCACGCCGCCGGCCGCAGCAGCCGGATGGCGCCCGCGGCGAGGGCGATCGACACCGGCAGAGTGAGCGCGTCGTCGCCGTCGATCTGCACGGGCTGGCGGCGCGCCTCGCCAGCATCGCTCAGCACCGAGACGCGGATATCGTGGCCCGCGATCACGCGATAGCCCGCGGTGCGCGGCAGCCGGCCCAGCAGCAGGGCCAGGCCGAAACGCAGGGTCTGCGAGCGGCCCCAGCGCTCGAACAGGCAGACATGCAGGAGCGGAAGACCGAGTGCGGCTTCGGGCGCCACGATATAGGGCCCGGCGTAGAGACGGCCGTGCGTCACGATCACCGATGCCGCCTCGTGGCGGACGCCGTCGATCTCGACGGCATAACGCACCGGGCGGTAGCGGCGGGCCTCGACCAGCGAACGCCAGACGTAGGCCGCCCGGCCGAGGCGGCGTTTCAGCGGCGCGCTGACGCCGGCCACGACCTTGGCGTCGAAACCGGCGCCTGCCATCAGCGAGAACTGCCGCGTCTTGCCGGCGCCGCTGGCCTCGCCGGGCTGCATCAGGATTTCGCGGCCGGCCGTCAGGGTCTGCGCCAGGGCAGCAGCCGAGAAACCGAGGCCCAGCTCATGCGCCAGCACATTGGCGGTCCCCAGCGGCACGATGCCCAAGGCCGGTCCTGCCCCGCCGCGGCTGGCGAGCCCGTTCACCACCTCGTTAATGGTGCCGTCGCCGCCGGCCACGGCAATCACGGCATAGCGGGCAGCATCGCAGGTCTCGGCGATCCGCCGCGCATCGCCGGCGGCGGCGGTCTCCACCAGGTCGACCGTCCAGCCCAGCGCGCGCACGCGGCGCGCCACGGCATCGACCAGCCCGCGGCGGCGGCGGCCGGCGGTTGGATTGAGAATGAGCAGGACGGCGCGATTTGAGGCGAATGTCATCTGACTGTCACAACCGATTCACGGCCACGCAACGGCCTCCATACACAATCTGCTGCGTGTCGTGCAATCGCGCCCGACAGATTTAGTGCTGGCCGGGTTTTTATCCACATGACCGTGCCCTCATGACGATGATCGAGCGTCATCAACCTGCCCGCCATCGCGCCATCTTCCTGTCCGACATCCATCTCGGGACAAGGGGGTGCCAGGCAGAGCTGTTGCTCGACTTCCTGAAGAAGAACGAGAGCGAGCATCTGTTCCTCGTCGGCGACATCGTCGATGGCTGGCGCCTGAAGCGCTGGTGGTACTGGCCGCGGAGCCACAACGACGTCGTCCAGAAGATCATGCGCAAGGCGCGCAAGGGCACCAACGTGGTCTACATCCCCGGCAACCACGACGAGGCGGCGCGGCAATACTGCCAGCTCACCTTCGGCGACGTGCGGGTCGAGGACGAGGTGATCTACGAGACGCCCGAGGGCCGCAAGCTGCTGATCATCCACGGCGACCAGTTCGATGGCATCGTGCGCTATGCCCGCTGGCTCGCCATCACCGGCGACTGGGCCTATTCCGCGGCGCTCCGCCTCAACACCTGGTTCAACTGGGGCCGCCGCCGGCTCGGCCTGCCCTACTGGTCGCTGTCGGCGTTCCTGAAGCACAAGGTCAAGAACGCCGTCCAGTTCATCGACAACTTCGAGCATGCGGTCGCCAACGAAGCCCGCCGGCGCGGCGTCGACGGCGTGGTTTGCGGCCACATCCATCACGCCGAGATCCGCGACATCGACGGCATCCTCTACTGCAACGACGGCGACTGGGTCGAAAGCTGCACCGCACTGGTCGAGGATTTCGAGGGTCGCCTGCGCATCGTGCGCTGGGCCGAGGAGCATGCGCGCGAGACGTCGCGGCTGCCGGTGCGGCTCGAGCCGGTCCGGCTGGCCGCGGAGTAGCCCGGTTGCGCATCGCCATCATCTCCGATGCCTGGCGACCGCAGATCAACGGCGTCGTCCGCACCACCGAGACGGTCTCGCAGATCCTGGGCGCCCAGGGCCACGAGGTGGAGGTCTTCGGACCCGACCGCTTCCATACACTGCCCTGCCCGACCTATCCCGAGATCCGCCTCTCACTGTTTCCGTCGGGGCGCCTCACTCACATGCTGAAGCTGTTCGCGCCCGACGCCATCCACGTGGTGACCGAAGGCCCGCTCGGCTGGGCTGCCCGCGCCTTTTGCCTGAAGCGCAGCATTCCCTTCACCTCGGCCTACCACACGCGCTTCCCCGAATACGTGCATGCCCGCATCCGCCTGCCGATCTCGTGGAGCTACGCTTTCGTGCGGCGCTTCCATGCGCCGTCGGCGGGCGTGCTGGTGGTGGCGCAGACGATCCGCGACGAGCTGGCGGCGCAAGGCTTCAAGAACCTCGTGCCATGGTCGCGCGGCGTCGACATCACGGCCTTCAAGCCGCGCCTCAGGGACGCGCACGAGGGCGAACGGCCGATCTGGCTCTATGCCGGCCGTGTCGCCATCGAGAAGAACATAAAGGCCTTCCTCGATCTCGACCTGCCCGGCACCAAGTGGGTGGTGGGTGGCGGGCCGCAGCTCGCCGAACTCAAGCGTCGCTACGGCGGCCCCCAAAACAAGGGCATAGAATTCTTCGGCTCCGTCGGTACCGAGGAGCTGTCGATGCGCTACGCTCAGGCAGACTGCTTCGTCTTCCCCAGCCGCACCGACACGTTCGGCCTCGTCATGGTCGAGGCGTTGGCGTCGGGCGTGCCGGTTGCAGGCTATCCCGTGCCCGGCCCGCTCGATGTCGTCACGGTGCCTGAGGTGGGCGCCGTGAGTGAGGACCTGCGCGCCGCCTGCCTCAAGGCTGTTGCCGGCGATCCGGCGGCCTGCCGGCGCCATGCCGAGAGCTTCACCTGGACCCGATGCGCCGAGCAGTTCCTTGCCAACCTGCGCCAGATCCCGCGCGGTGCCTGGCAGCCGCTCAAGGGTCGCGTCATGCCCGACGCGGCCGCGTCCTGACACGGCGCCGCCGGCGCTCAGGGCAAGTGCATGAGGGCGCGGCCCGCCCGCAGCACGGTGCCCTCGCCGATGTCGCCGCAGAGCCTGAAACCTTTCGGCGCAAACACGATGATCGTCGATCCATGTTCGAACCAGCCGAGTTCCTCGCCCTTGCAGAAGGACGCATCGCAATCGATCTCAGCGGCGCCGCGGTAGTTCATGTTCATCGTCACGTCGAGGAAATGCAGCCGGATGCTGGCGACGAGGATCGCCGCGACCGGCACCAGGGTCACGAGGTGACCGGAGTCGCGCAGCCGTGTGCGGATCACCGCGCGCTCGTTCTTGCAGAACAGCTCGGCGACGCGCTTCAGCGCGATCGGATTGACGTTCCAGGTATCGCCCGAAATGTAGGTCACGTGTTCCACCGTGCCGTCGCCGGGGGCGTGGAACCGATGGTACATGCTCGACGTCAGCCGGATCGTCACGTAGCGGCCATCCCGGTAGGCATCGACCAGCGCCGGATCGTGCAGCAGGTCGCGCAGCGCATAGGGAAATCCCTTGGCTTGGAGCAATTCGGTCCCGGCGATCGTTCCATGGGC
Source organism: Reyranella massiliensis 521 (assembly GCA_945860205.1). Classification (GTDB taxonomy): domain Bacteria; phylum Pseudomonadota; class Alphaproteobacteria; order Reyranellales; family Reyranellaceae; genus Reyranella; species Reyranella massiliensis_B. Next base: position 34,285 of record CAMARK010000022.1, read on the forward strand.
GCCGACAATGCCGTCGCACGGACTGGCCAGAACCTGCGGATCGACATCGAACGGCCGGGCCCCAGGTTTCAATTCGCGCGTAAAACAGGCGTGGAGACTCTTGAAGCTCTGCGACCTGGCTTCGCGGAGGTCGAGGTCGGCGAACAGGCGCCAGATCGCGATCGACGCCCGCGCCACAAGAGGATTCTCGATCCGGCTGAACCAGCCCAGGAAGCGGGTCGCGAACCGGCGCGGAATGCGGTTCGTCAGCAGGAAGTTGATGTCCTCGTGCTGCAGCACCTTCGCGAGTTCGGAACGAATTGTCATTGCCTTCAAGGGAGCTAGGGAGAATCGATGGGAATCGAGTGGAATGTTTCCTCGGCAATCGGCCTCATTCTCGGCGCCCTGCTGGTGGGCGTGCTGATCCTGAAGCTAAAAGCCCGGCTCGCTCTTTCGCGCGCCAAGCACCGCTCGCTGGGTGGGCATTCGCGCCTGTCACGCCGCATCGCCGCCCTGGTCCCCAACTACGCCTTCGACGATGCACAGTTCTTTCGCGCCGACGACGCCACCACGGAGATCGCCGGACGACGACGGGCCGAATTCGAGCGCCTCTCGCGCCTCTTCCGGACGCGATACCAGAGGACCCTGGAGAAGACGAAGGAAGCGGCCCGGCACATTTCCGACCTGCAGTTCACCGAGACCTACCGCGTGCCGTTCCAGTTCAGCCCCCTGGCGAAGGCGCAGTTTCCGATGGGCTCGTTCCTCGCAGCGTCGGATGGCGTCACGGTCACCGACCTCGACGGCAATGCCTGCTACGACCTCGCGGGTTCGTATGGCGTCAACCTGCTGGGCTACGATTTCTACAAGGCCTGCCTCGACCGCAGCGCCAGGCGCGTCGATACCCTCGGGCCGGTGCTGGGCTCCTATCCCTCGCTGGTCAGCGACAATGTCGCGCGGCTGGCGCGCATCTCCGGCAAGGATGAAGTCTCGTTCCACATGTCGGGCACCGAGGCCGTCATGCAGGCCGTCCGCCTGGCGCGCTACCACACGCGGCGTTCGCATCTCGTGCGCCTCTGCGGCGCCTATCATGGCTGGTGGGGCGACGTGCAGCCCGGCGTCGGAAACCCCGTTCCCGCCCACGACACCTACACCCTCGCCGACATGTCCGAGGCCACGCTCGAGGTGCTGCGCCGGCGCAGCGACATCGCCTGCGTCCTCGTCAATCCATCGCAGGCGCTCTATCCCAACCAGGCCGCCCCCGCCGATTCGACCCTGATCCACAGCCGGCCGAATGCCAGTGTCGACCGCGCCTCCTACGCGCGATGGCTGAAGGAGCTGCGCGCGGTCTGCAGCGAACGCGGCATCGTGCTGATCTTCGACGAGGTCTTCGTGGGCTTCCGCCTCGCGCTGGGCGGCGCCCAGGAATATTTCGGCGTCGAGGCCGATCTCGTGACCTACGGCAAGACGGTGGGCGGCGGCCTGCCCGTCGGCGTCGTGTGTGGCCATCACAAATACATGAAGCGCTTCCGCGACGATCGCCCGGCCGACGTCTGCTTCGCGCGCGGCACGTTCAACTCCCATCCCTATGTGATGGCGGCCATGAACGAATTCCTGCGCCATCTCGAGACGCCTGGAATGCAGGCGCTCTACCGCGATCTCGACGCCACCTGGGACCGGCGTACCGCCTCGCTCAACCGGCGGCTGGGCGAGCTCGGCCTGCCACTTCACGTGGCGCACCTCTCGTCGATCTGGACGGTCTGCTACACGCAGCCGTCGCGCTACAACTGGATGTTCCAGTATTACCTCAGGGCCGAAGGCCTGGCGCTCAGCTGGATCGGCACCGGCCGGCTGATCTTCAGCCTGAACTACACCGAGGCCGACTTCGAGGCCGTGGCCGAGCACTTCATTGCCGCCGCCGAAGCGATGCGCCGCGGCGGCTGGTGGGAGCTGGGGGCGCTCGGCACCGACAAGGCGATCAAGCGGCGGATCCTGCGCGAGATGCTCGCCCACTACACCGCCCCGTACATGCCGGGCCGCCAGCCAGCCGACCTCGTCGGCACGCGCCCGCTAGACGCCCGACTTTGAGGGACCCGGCGAGATCTCCTCGGAAATCTCGTCGACGATTTCGTCGATCTCATCGACGATCTCGTCAACCACGGGATGGCCCGCCATCAGCTCGAGCGGCGCCCGGTGGTAGAGCTTGATGTCGTGGAATGGGTCGGTCGCGATCTTGGCGACCCACACCAGGCCGGTCTGGACATCCTGCAGGACGAACAGCTGGACGGCGCGGAAGGCGATGCCGGCGATGCCCACGATCAGCCAGAGCTCGCCGGTGTGGCGAACGAACTCCGCAGTATCGACGTGGGGCGTGAAGAGCCCGAGCATCGTCGGGTCCAGCACGAGCAGCAGCGGCGACAGCGCCCAGATCGCCAGCAGCACGATCTTGCGCTGGATGTTGTAGCCGACCTTGATCTCTTCCTTGAACTCGTCGGTCGCCTGGTTGAGCTGGTCGTAGCCCCTCGGCTCGAAGAACAGGTGCCCGATCTGGCGGCTGGTCATCGCGACCAGCCAGGCGAGCAAGGCTGCCATCGCCGGGTCGGAAAACATCATCACATAGGCGCAGACGAAGGTGGCGGCGCTGAACAGATGAAGCGACTGGTTGATACGGCTGTGGTGATAGTAGCGATGATCGTCCCAGCGCTGCACTTTCAGCGCCGTCAAGAAGCCACTCATTGGTGCTTTCCTTGTTTTTGGGAGAGGGGGCAGCACACCGTCTGACTTTGTAACGCGGGCTCGTTACAATTGAGCGACGATCACCTTCAGGAGGTCGCATGGCAGCGCTCAATCACATCATCGTTCCGGCCAAGGACAAGCACGCCTCGGCCAGGTTCCTGGCCGACATCCTGGGCGTCGAGCCCGAAGCACCCTGGGGCCATTTCGTGCCGGTGCGCACCAGCAACGGCGTCGCGCTCGACTTCATCGACTCCAAGGACGTCCGCACCCAGCACTACGCCTTCCTGGTCGACGACACGGAATTCGATGCCGGATTCGGCAAGATCAAGGACCGCGGCATTGCCTATTACGCCCGCCCCGACAAGAGCGGCCCCGGCGAGATCAACCGCTACTGGGGCGGCCGCGGCGTCTACTTCGAGGACCCCGACGGCCACCTGCTCGAGCTGATCACCAAGCCCTACGGCGATCTGGCCGACCTTCGCTAGGTCAGGTCACCAGGCGTCCGATCGCCCAACCGAAGGCGGCGACGACGCCGGTGATGAATGCCAGCGGAATCGCCAGGGCAACGAGGGGATGGATGTTGTTCAGCCGGCGGAAGAAATTGCACAGGCACCCGACGGCAATCTGCGGCGGCGTCTTGGGGCTCTTGGAGTATTCCATCGCCGCCTTCACGACGTAGAACACAGTCGTGTTGGCGGCGAGCGCCGCGCGGCCCAGCAGGGCGGCGTTGCGGGGCGTGACCAGGTAGTTGCACTTGAGCAGGATGCGTTGCCGGTCGGCGGGATTGTATTGCCCCTCGACCCAGTGCAATTCCCGATGAAAATCCAACAAGCCGAAATCGTAGGTCGCAAAGGCCTTCTCGACGTGGCTGTCATGGAACACGACCTTGTAGGTCGCGTCGGACTGCAGGTAGATCAACGCGCGCACCACCACGCTCCCTGAGAGGAAGCGCAGGTTGCCGTCATAGTGCCTGTCGAAGAGGCCCTGATCTCCGCCGCGGTCCTTGTTGTAGTGGGACACGTAGAGTTCGTCGGTGTGCTGCATCGGCGCGATGACGCTCCCCGCGGAAATTTGCGCTTCGATCAGGGAGCGGATGAGCGCGCCGTCGCGCAACAGGTCGATCTGCTCGATCACGGGGGCGGGCAAGGTGCGGACATAGACATGCTTGGACGGCCGCTGCAGCAGGTCCTCGCGATAGTGATCCTCGACCCATCGCACGAGACCGTCGATCACCACCCGGTCGGCCCGCTCCTCGAACCGGCCGATCGTCGCGGGAAAATGCCTCGCCGCAAGGACATCCGATTCGGCCTCCGCGCCGTGGCCCGCCCAGTTCAGCATGCTGTTCATGAGGCTCTCCTTTTGGCTTCTTGCGCGTAGCGGCGATAGAGGGTCCAGGCGCAGGCGAGGGCCGCCGCGCCCAGCAGCGGGGCTGCGAAGACCGCACCGACCAGAAGGCCGGTAAAGACGAGGCTGCCGCCGATCCGCGCCGCGCGCCCACGCCCCACCAGTTCCATGACGAGCAAACCGATGTTGAGCGCGACATGCAGGCCCGCCAGCGGCCACCAGTGCTGCGCAAATTCGGGATTGATCAGCGTGCCGCCAAAGGCCGCGACATTGCCCACGATCATCGGATGAGCAACGAGCGAATAGGGAAAGACGGTGATCCGCTGCTGGGGCAGGTCCGCCACCTCGTGACCGTAATAGGTCCGGTCCATCCCCAGGACGGACGCCGCCCGCAGGTTCAACAGGAAGCCACCGGCGATGACCGCGAGCGAGGCGAGGTCGAGCGGTGCGGCGAGATAGACCATAGCCAGGGCCAGGACCGAGACGGTCTTCATCGCGACGGCATCGCGCTTGAAGACGTCGAACGGGACCGCACCGAAAGCGAAGGCGAGCCAGTAGAGATAGTAGTGCCAGAAACTCAACAGATAGACCGCAAGCGGCAGGCTTCCATCGAGCGCCGCCCCGAGCAGGACCACCAGCACGAAGAGCGCGCAGGCCAACGTCGAGCCATTGCGCCCGACAAGGGCGCGCAACGGCCTAGAGCGATCCAACAAGGCGGCCATTCATGGGAGCCGAAGGCTCAAGATCAGGACATCGATCCGGTCACGTCACCGAACGATACCACCTCTTCGTGTCAGGCACGTTACCTGTCGGGCGCCGGCTCGCCGGCCTTGATCCAGGCCTGATAGAGCTTCTTGGTCTCGTCGTTGGGCGGATAGGTGCCGGTGATCGGGTGGCCCTGACCGACGCGGATGGCGACGAACTTCTCCAGCCGCTCCTGCTCGAAGGAATCCCGGGCAACCTCATCAGCCAAGTGCCGCGGCACGACGATGGCGCCGTCCTCGTCGGCCACGATGATGTCGCCGGGATAGACCGGCACGCCGCGGATCCCGACCGGCGTCTGGACCTCGATGGGACGAAGGTTCGCCATGCTGGGCGGCGCGGCGGCGGCGGCGCAATAGACCGGGAAGTCGAACTTGCCGATCACCGGCGTGTCGCGCATGGCGCCGTCGGTCAGCACGCCCGCGATGCCGCGCGCCTTCAGCCGAAGCGCCAGGATATCGCCCAGGGTACCGGAGCGCGTGTTGCTCTCGGTGGCGATCACCAGCACGCAGCCAGCCGGCGACTCCTCGATCGCGGTGCGCTGGGCATTGGGCGGATCGCTGGGTGACGGCGGCTTGTCGAGATCCTCGCGGCACGGGATGTAGCGCAGGGTGAAGGCCGGGCCGACCAGGCGCGCCGCATTGGGATTGAGCGGCCTGACGCCGCTGACCGCGCAATTGCGGAACCCGCGCTTCAGCATCTGCATCGAGACGGTGGCGGTGCTGGCGTACATGAAATTCCTGATGGTCTCGGCCGACAGCGGCGCACTGCTCATCTCGTTTCCCCTACAACAACGAACCCTGATTGCCGCTGCCGCCTTCGCGGCGACGCGATGCCGGCGACGGCGCGGGCTTGGGCGTGCCGCCCACCCCTTCGGTCACCCTGGCGCCGATCTTGCCGTCGGCGAATTCGATGCCGATAGTCTGACCCGTGCTTGTGCCGGCGGCGGCCAGCACGGGCTGACCATCCTGGTCGCGCACCAGCGCGAAGCCGCGGTTCAGCACCGAGTGGAAGGAATAGCTTTCCAGCAACTTGGCGGCCTGGTCGACCTGGCGCTGGCCATTCTGCAGCAGATCATTGCCGTGGCGCTTCAGCCGCTCGCCGAACTGTTCCAGGCGCTCGAAGGCCCGATCGTACTTCTGCAGGGCATCGCTCTTGAACCGCTTCATCGCCCCATCGAGCGCGCGCACTTCGCCCACGAGAAGTTGCTGTTTGGCCTCGATCACCCGTTGCGGGCTTGCCAGCCGCGCCGCTGCCAGCGCATTGGCCTGGCGATCCACGAGCTGGCGCGTCGCCAGCGCCAGCCGCTCGCCGCTGACATCGAGCCGCTGCTGTCGCTCCTCGATCAGGCGGCGCGGATCGCCGAGGCCACGGGCGAGGCCCGCGAGTTCCATGGTCGATTCGCGCAGCAGGCGGGTCATGCCGCCGGCCAGGCGCTTGGCATAGTCGAGCGTCTCGGTGAGCAGGTCGGCGCGTACCGGCACTGCCATCTCGGCCGCCGCGGTCGGCGTCGGCGCGCGGCGATCGGAGGCGAAGTCGATCAGGGTGGTGTCGGTCTCGTGGCCGACCGCCGAGATCAGCGGGATCTCCGAGGCCGCGGCGGCCCGCACCACGATCTCCTCGTTGAAAGCCCAGAGATCTTCGAGGCTGCCACCGCCCCGCGCCACGATCAGCACGTCGGGTCGCGGCACCTTCCCGCCAACGGCAAGCCGGTTGAAGCCCGCGATGGCCGCCGCCACTTCGGCTGCGGCCTTCTCGCCCTGGACCGCGACCGGCCACACCAGGACATGGCGCGGGAAGCGGTCGGCCAGACGATGCAGGATGTCGCGGATCACCGCGCCAGACGGCGAGGTTACGACGCCGATCACCTCGGGCAGGAACGGCAACGGCCGCTTGCGTTCCGGATCGAACAGGCCCTCGGCCTGCAGCTTCTTGCGCCGGTCCTCCAGCAGTTTGAGCAGCGCGCCCTCGCCGGCCAGCTCGAGGCGATCAACGATGATCTGGTAGCGCGAGGAACCGGCATAGGTCGTGAGCTTGCCGGTGGCGATAACTTCCAGCCCCTCCTCGATCTTGATGCCGAGCCGGGGAATCGTGCCCTTCCAGGCGACGCCGTCGATCACGGCATTCTCGTCCTTCAGGCGGAAATAGCAGTGACCGGAGCGCGGGAAGGACGGCTGGCTGATCTCGCCTCGCACCCGCACGCGCGGGAATGCCGTCTCGATCTCGCGCTTCAGCGCGAATGAGAGCTCGGAGACGGAGAATTCCGGGACGTTGCTGACGGTGCCGGCGGGAGCGTCCGGGGGATCGAAGTTTTCCATGGGCGGCGGCAGCCTAGCCGCTTGTGCCCACGGCGCAAACTGTGGTCAAAGCCTCGCCATGCGAATCCTCGTGGTGGGCGGCGGCGGCCGCGAACATGCGCTGTGCTGGGCCATCTCGGCCTCGCCGCTGTGCACAAAGCTGTTCTGCGCCCCCGGCAATGCCGGCATCGCCCAGGTCGCCGAATGCATCGACGTCGGCGCCGAGGATATCCCGGGCCAGGTCGCGCTGGCCCAGCGTCTGAACATCGACTTCGTCGTGATCGGCCCCGATGCGGCGCTGGTTGCCGGCATGGCCGACGGCTTTACGGCGGCGGGCATAAAGGTGTTTGGACCGTCCAAGGCAGCGGCCCGGCTCGAAGGCTCCAAGAGCTTCACCAAGGCGATCTGCAAAGAGAACAACATCCCGACCTCGGCGTCGGAGAATTTTGCCGACGTGGCCAAGGCCGAGGCTTACATCCGTTCGCAAGGCGCGCCGATCGTGGTGAAAGCCGACGGGCTCGCGGCCGGCAAGGGCGTGATCGTAGCCGAGACGGTGGATCAGGCGATCGAGGCGGTGCGTGACATGCTGTCGGGCAACCGCTTCGGCGCGGCCGGCTCTTCGGTCGTGATCGAGGAATTCATGCAGGGCGAGGAAGCGAGCTTCTTCGCACTCTGCGACGGCGAGCATGTGCTGCCGATGGTGGGCGCCCAGGACCACAAGCGCGCCTTCGATGGCGACAAGGGGCCGAACACCGGCGGCATGGGTGCCTATTCGCCGGCGCCCGTGTTCGACGCCGCCATGCAGAAGCGCACGATGGACGAGATCGTACTTCCCACCATTCGCGCGATGGCCAGGGCCGGCACGCCGTTCAAGGGCGTGCTGTATGTCGGCGTGATGATCGACGCCAAGGGTCCGCGGCTGGTCGAGTTCAACTGCCGCTTCGGCGATCCCGAATGCCAGGTGCTGATGATGCGGCTGAAGTCGGATCTGGTGCCGGCGCTGATCGCCTGTGCCGACGGCGGCTTGAAACACCTCGATCTGCGCTGGTCCGAGCAGGCGGCACTGACCGTCATCCTGGCGACCAAGGGCTATCCAGACTCCTATCCGAGGGGCAGCGAGATCCGAGGGTTGGACGCCGCCGCCAAGGTCGAGGGCGTCGAAATCTTCCATGCCGGGACCAAGGCCGATGGTTCGCGGATTCTGGCCAATGGCGGCCGCGTGCTGAATGTCAGCGCCATGGCGCCCTCCGTCGAGGAGGCCCGGACGCGGGCCTATCGCGCGGTCGACCTGATCGACTGGCCGGAGGGCTTTTGCCGGCGCGATATCGCATGGCGGGCGGTCTCCCGGAAGCCGTGACACCCCCGGGTCAGGCCCGGTAAGTTGGGGCCATGCCCGACATGATCACCGAATCTCAACGCCTCCTGGCGCAACTGCGCTTTCCCTGCGGCGACGTGCCGGAGCCCGGCGACATCAAGAACGTCGCCCCCGGCATCTACTGGCTGCGCATGCCGCTGCCCTTCCAGCTCAACCACATCAACCTGTGGCTGATCGAGGAGAAGGACGGCTGGACCATCGTCGACACCGGCATCAACACGCAGGCGACGCGCGACTTGTGGGAGCAGATCTTCGCCACGAAGCTCTCTGGCAAGCCGGTAACGCGCGTGATCGCCACCCACCTGCATCCCGACCATGTCGGGCTGGCCGGCTGGCTGTGCGAGAAGTGGAACGCTCCGCTCTGGATGACGCTGGGCGAGTACATGAGTGCGCAGGCCGCGCGCAACGACTTCGTCGAAAGCGAAGAGACCCGCGCCGCCCATGTCGCGCGCAACGGCGTGCCGCCGGACCGCATCGCCAATTTCCACCGCCACAAGGGCGGGTACGCCATGGGCGTGGCACCGCTGCCGACCGCGTTCCAGCGCATGATCCACGCGCACCCCATCACCATCGGCGGCCACCGCTGGGACGTGATCGTGGGCCGTGGCCACGCGCCCGAGCATGCCTCGCTGTGGTGCCCCGAGCTCAACGTGCTGATCGCGGGCGACCAGGTGCTGCCCAAGATCAGCACCAATGTCGGTGTCTGGCCCAACGAGCCGCTGGCCGATGCGCTGACGTGGTTCCTGGACGGCTTCTCGCGCTTCCGCCGCCTGCCGGCCGACGCGCTGGTACTGCCCAGCCACGGCTTCCCCTTCATCGGCCTGCACACGAGGCTCGACCAGCTCGTGGCCCATCACGACGCGCGCCTGAACGACATCACCCACGCCATCGCCCAGCGCGGCCCAATCAACGGCAAAGAGGGGGGCGCCACCGGCTGGGACATGGTGCCGGTGCTGTTCCCGCGCCATCTCGACAACAACCAGATCGTCTTCGCCTTCGGCGAGACGCTGGCCCATCTCCACTGCCTGGAAACCCGCGCCCGCGTGAAGCGCGTCGTGGTCGACGGCGTGCACCGCTTCGTGGCCCTGGTCGATCCGCACGCCCAGCCACCGTCCGACGATTCCGATACCGACGTCATGGATATCGGCCAGACCTGACGCAATGCAGGTCGATCTCTTCGACTTCGAGCTGCCCCAGGATCTCATCGCCCAGCGGCCCGTCTCACCGCGGGACGCGGCGCGGCTGCTCGACGTTGCCCCCGATGGGCTGCGGGACCGCAAGGTCGGTGAGTTGCCGACTCTGCTGCGCAAGGGCGACCTGCTGATCTTCAACGACACCAAAGTGATCCCTGCCAGGCTGATCGGCACGCGGTCCGGCGGCGGCAAGATCGAAGCGCTGCTGATCCGCGACCTCGGCGCCGGCCACTGGCTCTCCTTCGCGCGTCCCACCAAGCGGCTGAAGCCCGGTGACGGCCTCGCCTTCGCGGGCGGTCTCGGCGCCACGGTTGCCGCCAAGAACGAAGACGGCTCGGTCGTGCTGGCTTTCGACCGGACTGGTCACACATTTCTCACAGCCCTGGAGCAAGGCGGCGCGGTACCTCTGCCTCCCTACATTCGCGGCGGCACCGCCGACGCCCGGGACCGCTCCGACTATCAGACCCTGTTCGCCAAGCATGACGGCTCTGTCGCCGCTCCGACCGCCGGGCTTCACTTCACGCCGGCCCTCATGACGGCCCTGGCCGAGGCCGGCATCGCCACGTCGGGCGTCACGCTGCACGTCGGTGCCGGCACTTTTCAGCCGGTGCGGGTGGACGACACCGACCAGCATGTGATGCATGCCGAGTGGGGCGAAGTTCCGCAGGCCACCGTCGATGCCATCGCGGCGGCCAAGCGTGTGGTCTGCATCGGCACGACGTCCTTGCGGCTCCTGGAGTCGGTGGCGCGGGATGGACCGATGAAGGCCTGGACCGGCGAGACAGATATCTTCATCACGCCGGGCTTCCGCTTCCGCGTCGTCGATCTCCTGCTCACCAACTTCCACCTGCCACGGTCGACGTTGTTCATGCTGGTCGCGGCCTTCGCCGGACTGGAGCGCATGCAAGACGCCTATGCGCACGCCGTCGGCGAACGATACCGCTTCTATTCCTACGGCGATTGTTGTTTGTTGCGCCGATGAGTCTTTCCTTCGAGCTTTTGGGCAGCGACGGCCTGGCGCGGCGCGGACGCATTGCCACGGCGCACGGCACAGTCGAGACGCCGGCCTTCATGCCGGTCGGCACCGCAGGCACCGTGAAGGCGATGCTGCCGCAGTCCGTTGCCGAAACCGGCGCCGAGATCGTGCTGGGCAATACCTTTCACCTGATGCTGCGGCCGGGCGCGGAGCGCGTGGCGGCGCTGGGCGGGCTGCACAAATTCATGAACTGGCCGGGCCCGATCCTGACCGATTCGGGCGGCTTCCAGGTGATGTCACTAAAGGAGCTACGCAAGCTCGACGCCGACGGCGTCACTTTCCGTTCGCCGGTCGACGGCACGCAGCACCGGCTCACGCCCGAGCGCTCGATCGAGATCCAGAACCTGCTCGATGCCGACATCACCATGTCGTTCGACGAATGCACGACCTGGCCGGTCGAGGAGCCGGCGGCGGCCTCCTCCATGCGGCTTTCCATGAAATGGGCCGAACGCGGCAAGCGCGCTTTTGCGGAACGGCCGGGCTACGGGCTGTTCGGCATCGTGCAGGGCAGCATCTTTCCGGCGCTGCGCGAGGAGAGCGTAAACTCCCTCACCGCGATCGGCTTCGACGGCTACGCCATCGGCGGTCTTGCCGTGGGCGAAGGCCAGCCGCTGATGTTCGCCACCCTCGATCGCACCGCGCCGATGCTGCCCCGGGATAGGCCACGCTACCTGATGGGCGTCGGCCGGCCGGCCGACATCGTGGGCGCGGTCGCCCACGGCATCGACATGTTCGACTGCGTGATGCCGACGCGCGCCGGCCGCACGGCGCAGGCTTTTACCCGCCGTGGCGAACTCAACCTGCGCAATGCCCGCCATCGCGACGACCCCAGGCCGATCGACGAGCGCTGTGCCTGTCCCGCCTGCAAGAGCCACAGTCGCGCCTATCTCCATCACCTGATCCGGGCCGAAGAGATTCTCGCCTCGATGCTGCTCACCTGGCACAACCTGCACTACTATCAGGACCTCATGCGCGGCCTGCGCGGCGCGATTGAAAGCAACTCACTCGGCCACTGGATCGCCGCATTCCAGGGCGAACAAGATTTGGGCGACATCCCACCCCTTTGACTTCCGACCAGTAACGGAGCGTACCGGATGCCGAACGAGGCCCTGATCGTGGTCGATATGCAGAACGATTTCTGCGAGGGCGGCGCCTTGGCCGTGCCCGGCGCCAACGGCATCCTGCCGCTGGTCAACCGACTGATCGGCCGCCACGACCATGTGATCCTGACCCAGGACTGGCATCCGGCGAGCCACGCCTCCTTCGCCAGCTCGTGGGCCGACGCGACGCCCTTCGGCACCGTCAAATTTCCCTATGGCGCGCAGACCCTGTGGCCGGACCACTGCGTACAGGGCACGCCAGGGGCCGAATTCCATCCCGGCCTGGAAGCCACCAAGGCGCAGATGATCGTGCGCAAGGGCTTCCACACCGGCATCGATTCCTACTCGGCGTTCCGCGAGAACGACCGCATGACCCGCACCGGCCTCGATGGCTACCTGAAGGCCCGTGGCTTCACCCGGTTGATCATCTGCGGCCTGGCGCTCGACTACTGCGTCGCCTGGACCGCGATCGACGGCCGTCAGGCGGGCTTCGACATCGCCGTCGTGGTCGAGGCCACCGCCGCCATCGATCTCGACGGCAGCCGGCGGCGCATGCTGACCGAGATGCGCCAGGGCGGCATCAACCTCAACGCGACGGCTTAAGCGCTGCGCCTGGGCGCAGCGATGGCGGCGTGTAGCGCTGCAGGAAGCGAAGCGACCGAAGCGCGGGCGCCGCACGCTTCAGAAAAGATCTCGGTGTCGAGACCTAGACACGCTCGATCGCCAGCGCGATGCCCTGGCCGACGCCGATGCACATGGTGGCGAGCGCGCGCTTGCCGCCGGTGGCCTCGAGCTGGTTGAGCGCCGTGATCATCAGCCGGCCGCCCGAGGCGCCGAGCGGATGGCCGAGCGCGATGGCGCCGCCATTGGGGTTCACGTTTTCTTGGTCGTCGGCCAAGCCAAGCTGGCGCAGCACGGCGAGCGCTTGTGCTGCAAACGCCTCGTTGAGCTCGATGGTGTCGAAGTCCTTGATGGTCAAGCCGAGCTTGGCCAGCAGCTTCTGCGTCGCCGGCACCGGGCCGATGCCCATCACGCGGGGCGGCACGCCGGCTGACACCGTGCCCAGAATGCGGGCGCGCGGGGTGAGGCCATTAGCGCGGGCGGCGGCTTCCGAGGCGATGATCATGGCGCAGGCGCCATCGTTCAGGCCCGAGGAGTTGCCGGCCGTCACCGAGCCGCCCTCGCGGAAGGCCGCGGCGAGCTTGGAGAGCGTCTCCATCGTGGTGTCGCCGCGCGGATGTTCGTCCTTGTCGACGATGATCTCGGTCTTGCCCTTCTTGACGCAGACCTTGACGATTTCCTTGTCGAAGAAGCCGCGGTCCTGGGCCGCCTTGCAGCGGCGCTGGCTGCGGTAGGCGAAGGCGTCCTGGTCGGTGCGGCTGATCTGGTGCTCGCCTGCGACATTCTCGGCGGTCTGGCCCATCGGATCGACGCCGTAGGCCGCCTTCATGCGCGGATTGACGAAGCGCCAGCCCAGCACCGTGTCCTCGAGCTTCATCGAGCGGTCGAAGGCGCCCTCGGGCTTGCCCATAACGTAGGGCGAGCGGGTCATGCCCTCGACGCCGCCCGCGATCATCATGTCGGCCTCGCCGAGCCTGATCGCGCGCGCGGCGTGACCTGCCGCTTCGAGACCGGAACCGCAGAGCCGGTTGACCGTGGCGCCCGCCACCTCGACCGGCAGGCCGGCCAAGAGGCCTGCCATGCGCGCCACGTTGCGATTGTCCTCGCCCGCCTGGTTGACGCAGCCATAGATCACGTCGTCGACGGCGCCCCAGTCGACATTGGCGTTGCGCTGCATCAGCGCCTTGATCGGATGGGCGGCCAGGTCGTCGACCCGCATGGCGCCGAGGCCGCCGTTGTAGCGGCCGACGGGGGTGCGGATGGCGTCGCAAATGAAGGCTTCGGTCATCTTGGGTACTCCCACACACAATTCGTTGCTGCCGGGGTAGCACCCGGTCCGGGCGCTTGCCAATGCCTCACGGGCAGAGGGGCTATGCGCGATTTCGCTTAGACAGCGACAGAAAAAAATCCCGGATCGAGTTCGCCTCCGCCGCCTGCCTTGGCAGGCAAGCGATTGATTGTCCGGCCTTTTCCTCTCGATCTCCGTCCACGGCCTGTCGCCTAAACAGCGACATTTTTCGAACCGGATTCGGGAATTTATCTACCGCCGGCAAGCAGTTGGAAGACGAACAGACAGAGCGCTACAACCGGGAGAAGCACCGGAGATAGGGCGAATTCCTACCGAAGGGGAATCATCCTGTCAAGCCGCGCCGAAAAACTGCGTACTGGGCGTAGCCGCGGTAGGGCCGCTCGAAAGTGCGGAGTGCGCCGACGCTGCCAGCGAGGGCGGCCAGTTCCGCCTGCAGCCCGTCGCGCGGATCGACATGGAACTGCGCCAGCCAGAGGCGCAGGCCGCGGCGGAACCAGCGCGGCAACTCCTCCTGGCCGCCAAAATCGACGATGTGCAGTTCGCCCCCCGGCGGCAGCCAGACCAGCGCCTGCCCCAGTGCCGCACGCCATTCCGGAATCATCGACAGGCTGTAGGACAGGAAGATGCGCGAGAAGCCCGGCACGCCGAACAGAAGTGCTGGATCAAACCGGGTGGCGTCGGCAGAGGCGAGACGAATGCGCGGCGACAGGCCCTCGCGCGCCACCTTGGCGCCGGCCGTCTCGAGCATCGCGGGCGAGATATCGATGCCGTAGAACGCCGCCTTCGGATAGGCGCTCGCCGCCGCCACGAGATTGCGCGCCGTGCCGCATCCGATCTCCAGCACCCGCCCACCCTCTGGCGGCGACAGGCGCTCGATCAGCCGGTCGCGGCCGAGCAGGTAGTATTTGCGCGTGCTGTCGTAGAGATGGCGCTGCCGCCGATAGATGCGGTCCATCAGGTTCGACATGGCGACGGTGTCGCTCACCGATCAATCCTTCAGGATATAGAGGTGGAAACCGCCGTAGATCGCCGAGCGGTCGCGTGCCGTGAACGACTGCGAGGCGGCGGCCTCGTAGTGCCAGCGGTCGAGCAGCGCCGGATCGAGGCGGCCGTCCAGCAGCGACGGTTCGGCCGCGGTCCGGAAGATCACCCGGGCGCCCGGCCGGGCAGTACGCGTGATCTCGGTCCACAGCGCGTTCAACTGATCATCGGTCATCCAGTCCTGGGCATCGAGCAGCACGTAGCGGTCGCGCGAAGCGTCAGGACAGGAAGCGAGATATTCGGTGACCGAGCGGTTCATCACCTCGACGCGATCGGCGCGGGCCCGGACGAACTCGAACTGGTCGCGACGCAGATAGGGCGGCAGCGGCCCCTGCCCGTCGCCGCTATAGCCGCGGCCGAAGGCCTGCCAGGCGAAGTAGTTGTCGTTGAGGCTGAAGCCGCAGGCCAGCCGCTCTACTCTTTCACGCAGGACAACGCTCATGCCGCGGCCACCGGCCAGTGCCTCGTACTGCGCCGGCGGGATGCCGAGGCCGTAGAGCGAGAGGCGATTGCCGGTCGCCCAGCGCACCGCGCGGCGGTCGAACAACGGCGCCAGCGCCGTGTCGAAGAAACGGCGCTGCTCGTCCATGGTGCGGGCGCTCAGCAGGTCGCGCAGGTCGACGCCATGGAGCCGCGCGGCGGCGTGGGCGAGGCCGATGAAGCGGCCCAGCAGGCCATGGCGATAGGCGTTGCGCGCAAAGATCGAGATTCGCCGCCGGCCGAGATGCTGCAGACGGCGGCTCTGCCAGTAGGCGCGGCTCTCGGAGTCGAGATGCGGTGCCAGCAACCGGTCGTAGGCCGCGACATTGGCCTCGTCGTCAGCCGACCCGAAGAAGCGATAGAACATTTCCCATGACGGCAGGCGGCTGGCGGCCACCAGCTTCAGCCGGTTGAGCGCCACATGCGCCCGGCTGAGATCGACCGCCGTGATTCGCGCCGGCCCCGCCGTCAGGTAGGAGAGGACGTTGCAGCCGCCCGAGGCGATCGCCACGACGTGGCTGTCGGGCCCGAGCGCCAGCGCCTCGAGGTCGACTTCAGGGTCTTCCCAGATTTGGGTGTAGACGAGGCCACGGAACAACCGTTCGAAGACGTGCTCCAGAAGTCCCTCGCGGGACAAGACGCGATTGCGGCGGACCGCCTTTTTCAGGCGGACATTGCTCTCGTTTCGCGGATAGGCCAACCACACAACTCCGGGCTCTACTCAACCAACGCAAAATATCCACCCCAGGTGCCAGTTTGATGACGGTGCCGGCGTCGGAGAGATTGGTGTCAGAGAGGAAAGACCGGGATTCCCATTGCACGCGCGACCATCAACAGGCGTTCATCGTAAGTGGCCAGTTCGACGGTCTGGCCACGCATGCGAAGAAACTCGATCGATGCCAGGTGGAGGGCGTCCAGAGTGCGTACTGCCATTGGAAAGGGATCGAGCACGCGCGCCAGGATCGGCGGGGCGAGTTCGACCAGAGCGACACGTCCAATCAGCGCCCGTGCCTCCTCGCCGTGGGATCGCCCCAACCCTCGGGCATGCAGGCGCGTCCATATCTCGTATTCCAACAGCCGGCTCGCGACGAGAGGCTGCTGCCACAGGCTCGGGGGAGGCGCGCGATCCTCGGCGAGCATATGTGCCAAGGCGACCGATGTATCGAGGTAGATCAACGGCCGTCGCGGTCGTCGCGCAATTCGTCCAGGATTTCGTCGAGCCGCGCGACGGGCCGGCGCGGCGGCGCTCCGCTGGCCGCCAACGGTGGTGGCGAGACCCATCCTTGGCGAACCGCATCGGCCAGCAACGCGTCACCTGGTGTTGTGCTGCGACCGGTCGTCGGCGGAACGAGTTCGGCAACGACCTGGTTGCGGTCGGTCACCAATACCGTCTCTCCTCCGGCCGCCGCCCGGACGTACTCGCTGAGCTGGTTTTTCAAAGCCTTGATGCCGACTATCTTCATAAATCTAAAGTAGCTACGCGTAGCCACTTTGACAATCCCCAGATGATACATGCCAACTTGACTGGATGTCCGGTTAGAGGGAGTTTCAGGCCATGACCGCCCAAGGTTTCACCCTGTTCGACTCACCGATCGGCCCCTGCGGCCTCGCCTGGAGCGGCCGCGGCATCACCGGGCTGCAACTGCCGGAGAAGACGGCCGATGCCACGCGCAAGCGCGTGCAGCGGCGCTGGCCCGAGGCTGTTGAGGGCAAACCGCCCTCAGGTGTCTGCCGTGCCATCGAGCGCGTGCTGCAGCTCTTGAAGGGCGAGGCGGCCGATCTTGCCGACATACCGCTCGACCTCGAGGCGGCGCCGGAATTCCACCGCAAGGTCTACGAGGTGGCCCGCACCATCCCTCCCGGCCGCACCATGACCTATGGCGAGATCGCCAGGCGTCTCGGCGTGCCGCACGAATCGCGCGAGGTCGGCCAGGCACTGGGCCGCAATCCCGTGGCCATCATCGTGCCCTGTCACCGCGTGCTGGGCGCTGACGGCAAGATGGGCGGCTTCTCGGCCAATGGCGGCGTCTCGACCAAGCGGCGCATGCTGGAGATCGAGGGCGCTCCTGAAGTCGGCGCCGGCCCGCTGTTCGCCCCGCGATGAGCGGCTTTCCGTTCCGGCCGGCCAGCGCCGTGAGGCATCTCAAGGCAGCGGATCCGGCGCTGGCCGAAATCATCGAGACGGTCGGGCCGTTCCGCATGGAACTGAAAGCCTCGCGCAGCGTGTTCGGTGCCCTGGCCGAGGCCATCGTCTACCAGCAGCTTTCCAACAAGGCGGCGGCCACCATCTACGGCCGCGTCGAAGCGCTCTATCCACGCGCGACGGCGGGCTTCACGCCGCGCCATATCCTGGCGACGCCGGACGAGAAGCTGCGCGGCTGCGGCCTGTCGCGGGCCAAGGTGCTGGCGGTGCAGGATCTCGCGCGCCGCGTGGCCAGCGGCGAACTGCCGACGCTCGAGCAGGCGCACGACCTCGCCGACGCCGAACTGATCGAGCGGCTGATAAAAGTCCGTGGCATCGGCCGTTGGAGCGCCGAAATGTTCCTGATGTTTCGCCTGGGCCGGCCCGATGTTCTGCCGCTCGATGACTACAGCCTGCGCAGGGCTTATGCGACTGCGTTTAAGAAGCGCACGCTCCCCTCGCCGCAAGCCCTTGAAAAGGCTGGCGAGAAATGGCGGCCCTACCGCACTGTAGCGTGTTGGTATCTATGGCGGATACTAGACATAGCGTAGTCACTGTCCTTTTTTGAACAGTGTGGATGACCGGCAATGGGCATATAGTGCGCCCGCGCGTCGTAGCGCGGAAGGGGGGGTCATCATGGCCAAGAAAGCTCTGCACGCCTTTGACCCCCAGGCGTTTCTCGCCACCGTGAGTCAGGGTCGCAGCGTGGCGGACTATCGCAAGGGCAATGTCGTCTTTCAGCAGGCGAGTCCGGCCGACGCCGTCTTCTATGTCCAGAAGGGCAAGATCAAGATCTCCGTCGCGTCCAAGCAAGGCAAGGAAGCGGTCGTGGCGCTCCTGGGACAGGGCGAGTTCTTCGGCGAGGGATGTTTGATCGGCCAGCCCCTGCGCCTGGCCACGGCCAAGGCCATGACCGACAGCGAGGTCATGCGCGTCGGCAAGGCCGAGATGATTCGCGTGCTCCACGCCGAACCCTCCTTTGGCGAGCTGTTCATCGCCCATCTGCTGACCCGCAACAGCCGCGTCGAGGAGGACCTGGTCGACCAGCTCTTCAATTCGAGCGAAAAGCGGCTGGCCCGGACCCTGCTGCTGCTGGCCAACTTCGGCAAGGACGGCGGCCCGCAACCCATCACGACCCCGATGAGCCAGGAAACGCTGGCCGAGATCATCGGCACCACGCGTCCGCGCGTCAGCCATTTCATGAACAAGTTCAGGAAATTGGGCTTCATCCACTACAACGGCCACCTGCAGATCCACAGCTCCCTGCTGACCGTCCTGCTGCGCGACGACGCCTGAAAGAGTCACCGCGACTTCTTCGGAAGTGGTCAATAGAGGACAGACTCTCGGGGCCTCCGACTGCCACGGTGTGTCGGGTACCGAACAGAGACAAGGAGATGCTTCGCGGTACCCGAGCAAGGGGGCCCACCATGTTGCATCTCGTCGACTCCGCCGCCTCGCCAGCCGTCTCTCAAACGGATGAAGAAACCCATCGTCTCGCGCATGTAAGGCGCTACGAGATCCTCGATACGCCGCCCGAGGTGGCGTTCGACCGCATCACGGCGATGGCCGCCGATCTCTTCGACGCGCCGATCGCCATCATCAGCTTCCTCGACCGCGACCGCCTCTGGTTCAAATCGCACCACGGCCTTGACGAGACGGAAGTCCGCTGGGGCCAAGGCACCGCCCTCTCCACCATGCAGACGATGATCCGGAGCGAGTTCGGACCGGGCTTTTTCGCCAGCGCGCCGCTCACCACGCATGGCGGACACGACCTGGGAACGCTCTGCGTGATCGACCACGAACCGCGACAGGCCGACGAGCAACAGCTTCGCCATCTCGCGACCCTGGCCGCGCTGGTCGTGGACCGGCTGGAATTGCGCTTGACCGCTCGCCGCGCCGCCGCGCGGGCCGAGATCCTGGCCAGCGAGATCGACCACCGCGCCATGAACAGCCTGCAGCTGATCGCGAGCCTGCTGCACCTGCAGAGCCGGGCCGTGCAGGCCCCCGAGACCTCCCAACAGCTCACGATCGCCGCCAATCGCGTCCTGGCCGTGGCGCGCGTGCATCGGAATTTCTCCGCCGACGAGACCGCCGAGCGCGTCCCGATCCTGGCCTATCTGCGCCGGCTGTGCGGCGAACTCGCGGACAGTCTCGCCATCGAGATTCACGTCGAGGGAAGCGAATCCAGCGTGCCGACCAAGCAGATCCTGGCGATCGGCCTGGTGGTGAACGAGCTCACGACCAACGCCAAGAAACACGGCGCCGAACCGATCAAGGTCACCTTCAAGCAGGGCACGCCGGGGCACTACGAGCTTTGCGTGCTCGACGAAGGCAAAGGCCTGCCGGAGGGATTCACGCTGGACGAAGAACGAGAAGGTGCCGGTCTCGGCATCAAGGTGGTGAAGGCGCTGGTGGCGCAACTCGAGGGCCACCTTCTCGCCACCGCCAATCCGGCCGGACGCGGCGCCTGCTTCACCGTCATCTTCCCCTACGAGACAGTGGAAGCCGACGCCATCGCGCGCCTCCAGGGGTAAAGAGCTGTTCATCCGTGCCACTGGAGTGCCGAGATGTTCCTGATGTTCCGCCTCGGCCGCCCCGACGTGCTGCCGCTCGACGACTACAGCTTGCGCAAGGCCTATACGAAGGCTTTCCGGAAGCGCGCGCAGCCCTACCGCTCGGTGGCGAGCTGATACCAGTGGCGGGCGCTGGAGCAGGCATAAACGCCGGACGATGCCA
The DNA here is from genome assembly GCA_945860205.1 of Reyranella massiliensis 521. Taxonomy (GTDB): domain Bacteria; phylum Pseudomonadota; class Alphaproteobacteria; order Reyranellales; family Reyranellaceae; genus Reyranella; species Reyranella massiliensis_B. The sequence goes on from CAMARK010000022.1 coordinate 54,473, forward strand.
AGCCGCTACCCAAACAGGCGCTCAAGCAATTCGTCGCGGTCGACCTTCAGGTGTGAAGCGATGTCGGTGAGAATTTAAGCGAGCGTGCCGACTTTCAAAGGATCATGAGCCGGGATCGTTACATGATGCTGTTCGGTCCCATCGCAGGTAAGCCTTATGTGGCTTCCAGACTGTCGAACGACCCGATACCCAACGCGGCTGAGCGCCCTCGCCAACAATAAGCCGGAGAGATCGCGCGGCAATTTCATGCGGCGATGACTTCGTCCTTCACGAAATGCAACCGGATCAATTTGGGCGCCGTGCCGGCGTCGAAATGGCATTGCACCGCATCCCGCACGCGCGCATGCAACTCGCTTGCCGAATCGGCTTGTGTGAAAATCGACTCACCAATGGCCCGAGCCGAGTATCCACCTTCCGGTGCCTCTTCGACGACAAAGATGATCTCGGTCATTCTGCTGCTCCCGTAGCCTTTCATTATGTCAGGAAATTTGTTGCTACGCACGGTTTGCGGCGTAATGACCGCGCTCGCCACTGGAGTGACACATCAGCCGTGACATAATCGGCGCATGGCTCTTCCGTTTTCCAATACCGTCGACCGCACGCTGGAACGCCTGCGGACCGCCTTCATCGACACCGCCCGCGGCGCCCGCGAGGCGGTGGGCGCGCCGCTGCGCCCCGACCTGCCCGACGACGACATCCCGCGCCTGAAAGGCCGCATCGATGCCTGCCTGGCGGGCAAGGGCGGCGAGACGGCGCGACGCGGCCGCGCCGCCGAACTGGGGCAGGCCTACCTCTCGCTCTCGGCCGCGGGCCGCAAGAAATTCCTGCTGACGCTGGC
>CAMARK010000023.1 GCA_945860205.1 Reyranella massiliensis 521
CCCTACCTCATGCTGAGGAGGCCGCGCAGCGGCCGTCTCGAAGCATGGGCCACACAGCGCGACTGTTGCCCATCCTTCGAGACGCGCGCTGCGCGCGCTCCTCAGGATGAGGTTTTTGGTGATCATCAGCGCGCCTCGTAGGTGCCCGACTTGCCGCCGGACTTGTGGACGAGCTTTACGCCGGAGATGACCATGCCGCGGTCGACGGACTTGCACATGTCGTAGACGGTGAGCGCGGCGACGGAGGCGGCGGTCAGCGCTTCCATCTCGACGCCGGTGCGGCCCTTCAGCTTGCACGTTGCCTCGATGTCGACGGCGCGGCGCTTGGGATCGAGGGTCAGTTTCACCTGGACCGAGTTCAACGCCAGCGGATGGCAGAGCGGGATCAGGTCGGGCGTCTTCTTCGCCGCCATGATGCCGGCGAGCTGGGCCACGGCCAGCACGTCGCCCTTCTTGGCTTGCTTGGTCGCGATCAGTTTCAGGGTCGCGGCCTGCATGGTCACGCTGGCGCGCGCCACGGCGACGCGCTCGGTCACGTCCTTGTCGCCGACATCGACCATGTGGGCGTTGCCGGTACCGTCGAAGTGGCTCAGCACTTTGGATGAGGGTTTTTTGCTCACGCGGCCTCGCGGACCAGCATATCGCGCACCGCGGCCTCGACGTCAGGCTTGCGCATGAAACTCTCGCCAATGAGGAAGGCCTGCGCGCCGACCTTGGCCATGCGCGCGAGGTCGGCCGGCGAGCCCAGGCCGCTCTCGGCCACCAGTACGCGATCCTTCGGCACCATCGGCGCCAGCTGTTCGGTCGTGGCGAGATCGACGACGAGGGTTTTCAGGTTGCGGTTGTTGACGCCGATCAGGTCGGCATCGAGCTTCAGCGCACGCTCGAGTTCGGGGGCGTCGTGGACCTCGACCAGCACGTCCATGCCCCATTTGCGCGAGAGGCCGGCCAGATCGGCCGCCAGCTGATCGCTGAGGCAGGCCATGATCAGAAGGATGCAGTCGGCACCCAGCGCGCGGGCTTCCGGCACCTGGTAGGGATCGATCATGAAATCCTTGCGCAGTACCGGCAGCTTCACCGCCGCGCGGGCCTGGGTCAAGAACTCGTCCTTGCCCTGGAAGTAGGGGCCGTCGGTCAGGATCGAGAGACAGGTGGCGCCGCCGCGCTCATAGGCCTTGGCCAGCGCCGGCGGATCGAAGTCCTCGCGGATCAGGCCCTTGCTGGGCGAGGCCTTCTTGATCTCGGCGATCAGGCCGTAGCGGCCCGCCGCGATCGTGGCTTTCAGCGCCTTGGCGAAGCCGCGCGGCGAATCGGTGTCGCGCGCCAGGGCCTCGATCATGCGATGGGGCCGCTGCGAGATGCGGCCGGCGACGTGCTGGCGCTTGTCGGCGACAATCTTTGCCAAGGTGTCGCTCATGCGCAGATCCTTTTCAATGTGGCGAGCGCTGCCGCCGCCTTGCCGCTGTCGATCGAGGCTGCCGCGAGCGCGGCGCCCTGCTTCAGGTCCTTGGCCTTGCCGGCGACCATGAGCGCCGCGCCGCTGTTCAGCAGCACGATGTCGCGGAAGGCGTTCTTCTCGCCGGCCAATACCTTGTGGATGGCCTCGGCATTGTGGTTGGCATCGCCGCCCTTGAGGTCGGCCATGTTGGCGCGCTTCACGCCGATTTCCTCCGGCGCGATCTCGATCTCGGTGACCTTGCCGTTCTCCAGCGAGGCGGCCCAGCTCTTGGTCGTGGTCGTGAGTTCGTCCATGCCGTCCTGGCCGTGCACGACCAGCGCGCGCTCGAGGCCGAGCTGGCCCAGTGCCTCGGCGACGGGTTTTAGCCAGCGGCGGTCGAAGACGCCGACGAGCTGTCGCTTCACCAGGGCCGGGTTCGACATCGGGCCCAGCAGGTTGAAGATGGTGCGGTTGGGCGCGAGCTCGACGCGGGGGCCGGCCACGTTGCGCATGGCGCTGTGATGGCGCGGCGCCATCAGGAAGCACACGTTGGCCTCGACCAGCGCCTTTTCCAACGCTTCGATCGGCACTTCGAGGCCGATGCCCAGCGCCGACAGCACGTCGGCCGCACCTGACTTGGAGGTGAAGGCGCGGTTGCCGTGCTTGGCCACGGGGACGCCTGCGCCAGCCACGACGAAGGCCGAGCAGGACGAGACATTGTAGGTGCCGTGATGGTCGCCGCCGGTGCCGACGATGTCGATGGCGCCCTCGGGCGCGCGGACGCGCAGGACCTTGGCCCGGAGCGCCCGGGACCCGCCGGCCAGTTCCTGGGCCGTCTCGCCGCGCACCTTCAGGCCCATCAGGAAGGCGCCCATCTGGGCCGGGGTGGCGTCGCCCGAGGTCATGATGTCGAAGGCGCGCTCCGCCTCGTCGATTCCCAGGGATTCGCCGTTGCCGACCTTGGCCAGAAGGCCACGAAAATCGTCAATGTCGCCGCTCACCAAAACTCCGACTGGATTTTGCCTCTTGCCGGCCGGGCCGGCGGGCGGCTAGCTATATCACATGGCTCAAGAACTCATCCTCAAGGTCACTGGCATGGATTGCGATGGCTGCGTAAAGGCTGTCACCCGGGCCGCCACCGGCGCCGGAACCGCGCCGATCTCCGTCGATCTCAAGAGCGGGGAGATGCGCCTCCCGGCCGATGCCGACGTCGCCGCGATCACAAAGGCGGTCACGCGGGCGGGATTTGGCGTTGCCGGATAGGCGACGTTCCTAAAGTTAAATAGATTCCCTAATCTATTGATTGTAGGGACTATTATTCGATTCTTGCTCATCTCTGATTTGTAATTAAGGATCCCTCCCTTCGTTCGGGATGGCAAATATTGTCACCCCGAGCGCAGCGAGGGGCCTTTGGTGCCGTGCGGGCGATTACTCGATCTTCACGCCGGCATCCTGGATGATCTTGCGCCACTTGGTGTTCTCGATGGCGATGTAGGCCTCGAACTCCTGGCGCGACTCCTTGGCCGGCACGAAAGACAGGCTCCTGAGCTTCTCCAGCACCTCGGGATCCTTGAGGATGCGCATCACCTCGGCGCTGAGCTTGTCGAGAATGGGCTCGGGCGTCTTGGCGGGTGCCGACAGGCCGATCCAGCCCACGGCGACGACACCCTGGAGGCCCTGTTCGGCGACGGTGAGCAGGTCGGGCAGGAAGGGCGAGCGGCGCTGGTCGGCGATGCCGATCGCCTTCACCTTGCCGGCCTTCACCGGGCCGATGGCGCCGGGAATGGCATCCGACAGAAGCTGGATGTCGCCGCTCTGCAGCGCGAGCTGGGCGTCGGCGTTGCCCTTGAAGGGCACGTGCGTGAGCTTGATGCCGGCCGCGTTCTTCAGCATCTCGACCGCGAGATGGCTGGCCGAGCCGTTGCCCGAGGAGCCGTAATTCAGGTCGCCGGCCTTGGCCTTGGCGATCAGCTCCGGCACGGACGTGATCCCGCTCTTGAGGCTGGTCATCAGCACCTGCGGCGTGAGGCCGATATTGGCGATCGGTGCGAAGTCCTTCTGCGCGTCGTAGGGCAGCTTCGGATAAAGCACCGGCCCGATGCCGTGGGTCGAGATCGTGACCATCAGCAGCGTGTAGCCGTCGGGCGCCGCCTTGGCCGCGACGTCGGCGCCGATGCTGCCGCCGGCGCCGGGGCGGTTCTCGGCGATCACCTGCTGGCCCAGCGCCTTGGTGAGCTGGTCGGCCATGACGCGCGCCAGGATGTCGGTCGCCTGGCCGGCCGGGAAGGGCACGATGATGCGGATCGGCTTGGCAGGCCAGGCTTGCGCGAAGACAGCGGGCGCGGCGGCCACCGCCGCCGTCGCGCCAAGCAACAGGCGGCGTGTGAAAGTCATGGCTAGGCTGCCTTCTTCTTTTGCTGGCTCGGATGCTCGCCGGCGATCTTGAGGAAATTCTCCAGGATCTTGTGGCCATGCTCCGAGGCGATGCTCTCGGGATGGAATTGCACGCCGTGGATCGGCAGCGACTTGTGGCGCAGGCCCATGATGATGTCGCCGGTTTCGGCGGTGACGTCGAGATCCTTGGGGAAGCCCTTGCGATCGACGATCAGCGAATGATAGCGCGTCGCCTGGAAGGGCGAGGGCACGTCTTCGAACACGCTCTGGTTCTTGTGGGCGACGCCCGACAGCTTGCCGTGCATCGGCTGCGGCGCGCGCACGACCTGGCCGCCGAATACCTGGCCGATCGCCTGGTGGCCGAGGCAGACACCCAGCAGCGGCACCTGTTCCTTGGCGGCGGCGCGAATCAGATCCATGCAGATGCCGGCCTCGTTCGGCGTGCAGGGGCCGGGCGACAGCACGATGCCGGCGGGCTTCAGCGCCATTGCCTCGTCGACCGTGATCTGGTCGTTGCGATGCACGACGCACTTCGCGCCGAGATCGCCCAGGAAATGGACGAGGTTGTAGGTGAAGCTGTCGTAGTTATCGATCAGGAGAATCATGGCTTCACTTTATCAGTTCCACCGCTGGTCGCCAGTTCCGGAAAATCCTCTTCTCGGAATTCGCCGGGGCCGCGCTGGTTCGCGGCGGCGCGCTTTTCCTCGTCGCGGCGGAGTTCGACGCGGCGGATCTTGCCGGAGATGGTCTTGGGCAGTTCGGCGAATTCCAGGCGCCGGACGCGCTTGAAGGGAGCGAGTCGGCCCTTCAGGTGCTGGAAGATCGAGAGCGCAGTGGCGCGGTCGGGCTTGCCGCTCGACGTCAGGGTTATGTAGGCCTTCGGAACGGCGAGACGCATCGCGTCGGGCGCCGGCACGACGGCGGCTTCGGCGACGGCCGGATGCTCGATCAGCACGCTCTCGAGCTCGAACGGGCTGATACGGTAGTCCGATGCCTTGAACACGTCGTCGGCACGGCCGACGTAGGTGAGGTAGCCATCCTTGTCGCGCGAGGCGACGTCGCCGGTGCGGTAGACCTCGCCCTCCAGCGGCGCGATCGAGCCGTCGTCCTGCTGGTAGCCCTGCATGAGGGCGGCCGGTCGATGGTCGAGCGCGATGCTGATCTCGCCTTCGTCGGCGTCGCGGCCATCGGCGTCGAGCAGGCGGATGCGATAGCCCGGCAGCGGCCGGCCCATGGAGCCCGGCTTGACCGGCTGGCCGGGCGGATTGCCGACCTGCGTCGTGGTCTCGGTCTGGCCGTAGAAATCGCGGATGGTTAGGCCCCAGGCCTTCTCGACCTGCTCGATGACCTCGGGGTTCAGCGGCTCGCCGGCCGCCAGCACCTCGCGCAGCTTGGTCTTGCACGATTTCAGGTCCTCCTGGATCAGCATGCGCCACACGGTGGGCGGCGCGCAAAGCGTGGTCACGCCGTTGGCGACGATGGCGTCCAGCAGGACGCGCGCGTTGAAGCGCGGCTGGTTGGCGATGAAGATCGTGGCGCCGGCGATCCACGGCGCGAAGAAGCAGCTCCAGGCATGCTTGGCCCAGCCGGGTGAGGAGATATTGAGATGGACGTCGCCGGGGCGAAGGCCGAGCACGTAGATGGTCGTGAGATGGCCGACCGGATAGCTGCGATGCGAATGCAGCACCAGCTTGGGCTTCGCCGTGGTGCCCGAGGTGAAATAGAGCAGCATCGGATCGTCGGCGTCGGTCGGGCCGTCGGGCGTGAAGTCGGGTGAGGCTTTCAGGAGATCGGCGTAAGCGTGCCAGCCGGCCGGGGCGTCGCCGATGGCGATGCGCGTCAGGCTCTTGTCGAAGCCCGCAAACTTGGCGGCTTCACCGGAGGCTGCCACGACGTGGCGGGCCCGGCCGCGCTCGAAGCGGTCGGCGAGATCGGTGGGGGTGAGGAGAGTGGTGGCTGGAATCACGACGGCGCCCAGCTTCATCGCCGCCAGCATGACCTCCCACAGCGGCGCCACATTGCCCAGCATCAGTAGCATGCGGTCGCCACGCTTTACGCCGAGAGTGCGCAGGCCGTTGGCAACGCGGTTTGAACGCTCCGACAGTTCGGCAAAGGTAAGACTGGCGGCGCCGTCGCCCACGATCGTGAGCGCCGGCTTGTTCGCAAGGGGCCCGCGCGCAAGCTCGCCATCGAACCAGTCGAGCGCCCAGTTGAAGCGCTTCATCTCCGGCCAGCGAAAGTCGCGATAGGCCGTGTCGTAGTCGGTGCGGTTGGCGAGCAGGAACTCGCGCGCCGCCTTGTAGGCTTCCACCGTCATTTCGTTCCACCCACCTATGTACGTCCGCCGGTTCTCACGGCGCGCCGTTGGGCGTAATGTAACGGTAACAAGAAAAGAAAGCGCCCCCTGGTCGTCGAACCTCTCATCGTCGGGCTGCTGCTGGCGGCAGCCCTCATGCACGCCACCTGGAACGCCATCCTGAAGTCCGACAGCTCGGACCGGCTGGCGACGTTCGGCGTCATCATGACCACCGGCACGGTGATGGGGCTCTGCATCGTGCCGTTCGTGCCGATGATCGAGCCGGAGGCGTGGAAGTTCCTGATCGCCTCGGTACTGATCCACGTCCTTTATTACACCTTCCTCCTGAAAGCCTATTCGTACGGCGACCTCAGCCACACCTATCCGATCGCGCGCGGCCTCGGCCCGTTGCTGGTGGCGCTGGTGTCGGGCCGCTTCATCGGCGAGGAGCTGCGTAGCCAGGACATCGTCGGTGTCGTGCTGCTGAGTTTCGGGCTGGTGGCACTGGCCATGCCGCTGCGCAATGTCGTGCCGCGGCCGGGTGCCCGGCATGGCCTGGCGACGTTGTTCGCGGTGCTGACCGGAATCACTATCGCGGCTTACATCATTGCCGACGGACTGGGCGTGCGCAGCGCCGGGCCGACCTTCGGGCACCGTATCTCCTACATCGCCTGGCTCTGTGTGCTGGAAGGGCCGTGGCTGCTGGTGCTGGCCTTCATCCTGCGCCCCGACACGGTGTGGGGGCACGTTAAGCGGACCTGGTATCGCGGCGTGATGGGTGGCGTGATCGCCAACCTGGGCTACGGCATCGCAATCTATGCGCTGGTGCTGGGGCCGATGGCGCATGTCGCGGCCTTGCGCGAGACCTCGGTGCTGTTCGGCGCCCTGATCGGCACGCTGTTGCTGGGTGAGCCGTTCGGCGGCCGGCGCGTGGCGGCGGCGGTCGTGATCGTCTGCGGGCTCGTGATGATGAACGGCCCGAGCCTGTTTTAGGCGGCTGGCGGCTCGGTCGAGCTGAAGGGAAATTCCGCTGCCAGTTTCCGCGTGAGCGTGCGCAGGCGCGGCATCTGCGCTTCGGTATCGAGACCGATGCCGCGCGCAAGCCGCTCGGCCACGAAGGCGGTGATGTCGGCCTGGGTGAGGCGGCCCAGCAGCAGATAAGGCCGGGTCGGGTCGACCACCGCATCGACCGCGAGGAGCGCACTCGTCACCTGGGCATTGCAGTCATCGATCCAGGGCTGATGAATCCTTTCCGCCGGCGTGTGATTGCGCGTGTAGGCGGCCTGAAGCCCTTTGTCGCAGGCGCCCATCATGAGGGCGGCGATCTTCAGCACGGCGCGCCGGTCGGCGCCCGAAGCGGGCGTGAGTGCGCGGTCACGGCCGTAGATCTCGTCGAGATGGTCGATGATCGCGCCGCTGTCGATCAGGGTCTCGCCATCGTCGAGCACCAGCGCCGGAATGCGGCCCAGCGGATTGCTGGCGCGCACTTCCGCACGGTCCGCGAAGCCCGACAGCGGCCGTTGCTCGAATGGCACGTCATAGGCTTTCAGCGTAATCGCAACACGGCGCGTGTAGGGCGAGCGGTTCACACCAATCAACAGCATCCGGGTTCCAATCTCGTGACGCGCGCCATCACTTGAGCGGGCGGAGCTCGACATCAAGCCGGGAAAGATCGGCGAACAGGCGGCGTCGGCCGGCGATCGGCCACCAGCCGTAGAGGAAGACGTCGAGAGGTCCCCACATTGCCACCCAGCCGACGATCAGCAGGCCCTCGTCCAGGATGCGGTTGGTCGTCGTCTCGGATGTCGTCAGTATCTCGCGGGCGAGCAGGCAGGCCGCGAGGAAGGCGAGACCGATCAGCAGGCTGATGCGGCCACGGTGAAGCATTGCGCGCAGTCGGCGCTGCTCGGTGAGCTCGCGCAAGACGAAGTGGTGCCGGATTGCATCGGGTATCTGCGCCGCTTCCGGCCGCGCCAGTTCGGGGGCTGGAAGCATGATCACCAGCCGCATCGGCCGACCCGAGAGATCCTCGGCCGATCCCACGATGTACTCGTCGGCGGCGGCGTCCAGATCCTTCTCGTTGAAGGGCGCGGGATCGAGCGAATTGTAGAGGCGCGAGATGCGGTCGAGCCGCAATTCGACTGCGACCGCTTCGACCTTGTTCCTGTCCGAGTTCGCTGTCATGGCTGCAACACAATTGTCGGCGACAGGATGGAGCGATGTCCACCCGCAATCTCGACAAGCTCATGGCGCCGAAATCGGTCGTGGCGATCGGCGCCAGCGTGCGTCCCGGCTCGGTAGGTGCCGCGGTGACGCGCAACCTGCTGGCCGGCGGCTTCCAGGGCAGTATCCATCTCGTCAACACCAAGGGCGGCGAGATCGAGGGCCGCCCGGTCCATCGCAAGCTCGCGGAGGTTCCGGAAGTGGCCGACCTCGCGGTCGTCATGACGCCAGCGGAGACGATCCCGCGCCTGATCCTCGAGCTTGGCGAGCGCGGCACGCGGGTCGCGGTGGTGATCAGCGCCGGTCCGGGCAACGGTGCCGACGCCGCGGCCACGAACGCGCGCTGGCGGCGGCGCATCCTGCGTGCCGCCAAGCCGCATCTGCTGCGTGTCGTGGGGCCCAACACCATCGGCTATGCCATGCCGCGGCTGGGGCTGAACGCCAGCTTCGGGCCGGGCAACCTCAAGGCCGGACGCATTGCGGCCGTAGCGCAGTCGGGTGCGGTGCTGGCCGGGCTCGCCGACTGGGGTTCGGCCCAGGGCATCGGCTTCTCGCACCTGATTTCCATGGGCGACATGAGCGACGTCGATTTCGGCGACGTGCTCGACATGCTGGCACGCGATCCGGCGACGCGCGCCATCCTGATGTACGTCGAGGGCATCACGCACGCGCGCAAGTTCATGTCGGCGGCGCGCGGCGTGGCGCGCATAAAACCGGTGATCGTGCTGAAGGCCGGCCGCCATGCCGCCGCCGCCAAGGCCGCGGCCTCGCACACCGGATCGATGGCGGGATCGGCCGCGGTCTATGACGCGGCCTTCGCGCGCGCCGGACTCGTGCGCGTGCTGGGATTGGGCGAGTTGTTCGATGCGGCCGAGACGCTGGGCTACGGCATCTCGCCGCGCACCGAGCGGCTGGCGATCCTGACCAACGGCGGCGGTGTCGGCATCATCGCCACCGATCTGCTGCTGGACGAAGGCGGCGAGCTTTCGACGCTGCTGCCCAAGACCTTGAACCAGCTCGACAAGCACATGCCGCGGGCCTGGTCGCGCAGCAATCCGGTCGACATCGTGGGCGACGCCGACGGGCCGCGCTACGCCGCGGCGCTCGATGCGCTGGCCGACGATCGCGGCGTGGGCGCGGTGCTGGCGATGAACGTGCCGACGGCGCTTACCCCGCCGGAGGACGCGGCCCGGGCGCTCGCAGGCGCCGCGGGCGCCAAGGTCGTGCCGGTGATCGGCTGCTGGATCGGTGGCCCCCAGGCGGCGGCGGGCCGCGAGGTCCTGCATGCTGCCGGCATGCCGGCCTACGACACGCCGCTACGCGCCGTGCGCGGCTTCATGCACATCGTCCAGTATCGTCGCGGCCAGCGCGCGCTCCAGCGCACGCCACCCTCGGTGCCCGAGGCGCGGTCCGACACCAAGCTCGTGCGCGCCATCGTCCATGGCGCCCTGGCCGACAAGCGCGAGATCCTGACCGAGCCGGAGGCCAAGCGCGTGCTGGCGGCCTACGGCATTCCCGTCGTGCCGACCGAGATCGTGCTCGACGCCGCCGAAGCCGCCGCGTCGGCGGCGCGCATCGGCTTTCCGGTGGCGGTAAAAATCCTGTCGCGCCAGATCACGCACAAGAGCGACGTGGGCGGCGTGGCGCTCGATCTCGGCTCCGAGCAGGCCGTGATCGACGCGGTGCGGAGCATGACCGGCAACGCGCTGGTGAAGGCGCCCAAGTCCAGGATCGACGGCTTCGTCGTGCAGCCGATGATCAAGCGGCCGCATGCGGTCGAGCTGATCCTGGGCGCTGCGGAGGACCCGGTGTTCGGGCCGATCCTGCTGGTCGGCCACGGCGGCGTCGCGGCCGAGGTCGTGGGCGATAAGGCGCTGGCCCTGCCGCCACTCGACCTCGTGCTGGCGGAGGAGGCGCTCAGCCGCACCCGCGTCGACCGGCTGCTGCGCGGCTATCGCGATCGGGCGCCGGCGGCGCGCGGTGCGGTGGCCGAAGCGATGGTGCGGCTGTCGCAACTCATCGCCGACGTGGGCGAGATCGCCGAACTCGACATCAATCCGCTGCTGGCCGATGCCGACGGCGTGCTGGCGCTCGATGCCCGCATCGTGGTTCGCAAGCCCGAGGCGGGGCAGGAGCGGGCTGCACGCTTTGCCATCAGGCCTTATCCGGTCGAGCTCGAAACGGCAGTGGAGCATAATGGCGAGAAGCTGCGGATCCGTCCGATCCGGCCCGACGACGAGCCGCTGATACAGACCTTCACACGAAGCCTGTCGCGCGAGGACGTCCGCATGCGCTTCTTCGGGCCGCTCCGCGAACTCAGCCATGAGATGGCGGCGCGTCTCACCCAGATCGACTACGACCGCGAGATGGCGTTCCTGTTGCTGGAGGGTGACACGCTGCTGGGCGTGGGCCGCCTGGCCGCCGATCCCGGGTTCGAGCAGGCGGAGTTCGCCCTCATCGTCGCCACGGATCGCCAGGGCCGGGGCTATGGCAAGCTGCTGCTCACGCACGTGCTGCACTACGCCAAGTCGCGCGGCATCAAGCGCGTGATCGGGCATGTGTTGCGCGAGAACGGCAAGATGCTCGACCTGGTCAAACACCTGGGCTTCCGGCGCGAAGGTGGGCGCTCGGGTGAGCCTGATCTGCGAGTGGTTAAATCGCTCAGCGGTCTGTAACGTTTGTTTTGACGGCTGCGCTGAACTAAGGCGAAATAATGGCGGTGTGGCAATGCGTTAGGGCGGAACGTTGATATGGCGTCGAGGAAGAACAGAAGCGGGAAGGCGAACAGAAGGAGTCCGAAACCGCCGCCGTCCCGCCTGGAGCGCCTGCGGAGCCGGTTTGGCGGCCTCGCGACGTGGATCGATGCCCATCGCTGGCACTCGGTCGTGGTCGGTCTTCTGCCGCTGTTCCTGGGCAGTCTTGTCGGTGGCTATTTCGGCGCCGGATGGCTCGAATCGCTCGATCGCGACCGGCTGGCGCGCGAGACGATCGAGGAGATGAAGCGCGGCACGCAGGTCGAGCCCGAGCCGAAATACGCCCGCATCGAGGATATTCCCGGCCTGCCCAAATACACCGAGGTCGAGCCGGGCAAGCCGCGGCCCACCCTCGAGGAGAAGCCGCGCCCGGCCGCCAAGCCACCGCAGCAGGTGGCAGCCGCGGCGACCTCGAGCGACCAGGCATGGCGGCGCAATGCGGTGCCGTTCCGCGATCTCAACAGTCGGCCGCTGATCGCCATCGTGATCGACGACGTCGGCCTCGACCGGCCGCGCTCGAAGCGCGCCTGGGAACTACCAGGGCCGCTCACCATGTCGTTCCTGCCTTATGCCAAGGACCTGCGCGAGCAGACGCGGGCGGCACGCGGCCGTGGCCATGAGCTGATGCTGCACCTGCCGATGGAACCGACCGGGCGCAACGATCCCGGACCGGGCGCACTGCTGGTCTCGATGAGCGACGTGGAAGTCCGCCAGCGCACGGTGGCGGCGCTCGACAGCTTCGAGGGTTTCGCCGGCGTCAACAATCACATGGGCAGCCGCTTCACGGCCTTCCGGCCGGGCATGGAGACGGCGCTACGGCAGATGAAGCCGCGCGGCCTGATGTTCCTCGACTCGCGCACCACCGCGCAATCCGTGGGCGACCAGACAGCCCAGGAGCTGGGCGTGCCGGGCATCGTGCGCCACGTCTTCCTCGACGACGAGGAATCGGTCGAGGCGGTGCGCCGCAAGCTCGCCGAGGCCGAGGTCGTCGCGCGCCGGCAGGGCTTCGTCGTGGCCATCGGCCATCCTCACGAGGCGACGCTGCAGGCGCTGGCCGAGTGGTTGCCGACTGTTCAGGGCAAGGGCCTCGCGCTCGCCCCGGCGACTGCCGTGTTGCGCAAGCGCAACGGTTGGGATTGAATCGCGCCAACCAAGAGTTGGAGGAACACCGTGCGTTACCAGAAGCAGGCGATGATCGTGGCCCCGCAGCCCGAGCCCACGGAGGCGGGGGCCGAGGTGTTGCGCGAGGGCGGCAACGCCGTCGATGCCGGCATCGCCTGCGCACTGGTTCAGGGCGTGGTCGATCCGCTGATGTGCGGTATCGCGGGCTTCGGCAGCTGCGGCATCTACATGCCGGGCAAGAAGTTTCACGGCTACATCGACGCCCACGCGCCGGCGCCGCTCGCCGCACGGCCTGACATGTGGGCCAACCTGATCGAGAGCGAAGCCCGCGACGGCTACGGCTTCATCCTGCGCGGTCGTATTAACGACATCGGCTACAAGTCGATCTGCGCCCCGGCCAATCTCAAAATGTACTACGAGGCGCACAAGGAGCACGGCAGCCTGCCGTGGTCGCGTATCGTCGAGCCGGCCATCCATTGGGCCGAGAACGGCTGGACGGTGCGGCCGCACGTTCACTACTGGTGGTCGGACGACGGCGCCTTCGGCCGTGCCCCCAATTTCGAGCGTACCGGCTTCACGCCCGCGGCCCGCGCGCTCTATTGCCGGCCGGATGGGACGCCCAAGCGCGTCGGCGACAAGGTCGTCAACCGCGACTACGGCCAGACGCTGCGTGCCATCGCCAAGGGCGGCGCCGATGCCTTCTATTCCGGCGAGATCGCCCAGGCGATCGCCGAGGACTTGAAGAAGAACGAGGCGCTGCTGTCGATCGAGGATCTGAAGGCCTGGAAGCCCGCGCACAACGCGCCGCTGTGGGGCGACTATCGCGGCTACAAGGTCTCGACCAACCAGCCGCCGGGCGGCGGCGTGATGCTGATCGAGATGCTGAACATCCTGGAGAATTTCGATCTCCGCGGGATGGAGCACGGTTCGGCGGAGTACCTGCGCGTCGTTTCGGAGGCGATGAAGCGCGCCACCATCGACAAGGATGCCCATGTCGGCGATCCGAAATTCGTCGATGTGCCGGTCGAGCGGCTGACCTCGAAGACCTATGCCAAGGAAATGGCCGACGAGATCAGGCGCGGGGTGAAGGCCGAGGTTACGCGCTTCAACTCAGGCGCCGTCTCCAAGGACACCACGCACATCTCCGTTCTCGACCGTGACGGCAACTGTTTCACCATGACCCATTCGCTCGGCATGCCTTCGGGCGTGGTCACGCCCGGCCTCGGCTTCATGTACAACGGCTGTATGGGCGTGTTCGATCCGCGGCCGGGCCGCGCCGGCTCGATTGCGCCGGGCAAGGCGCGCTTCAGCTCGGTCGTACCTTCGATCCTCTTCAAGGACGGCAAGCCCCATCTCGTCATCGGAGCGCCTGGCGCCACGCAGATCGCCATGGGCGTCTTGCATGTGATCCTGAACGCGCTCGACTTCGACATGACCATGGTCGAGGCGGTGAGCGCGCCGCGCTTCTCGGCGACCTCGGACACGATCGACATTTCCAACCGCATCCAGGGTCGCGTCGAGCGCGACCTGCAGGGGCAGGGCTATCCCGTGGCCCGCAGTCCCTACACCTTCGGCTTCGCCGCCGTACACGCCATCCGCATTCACGAGAACGGTCTCGACGGCGGCGCCGACCCCGGCCATGACGGTGTGGTGATCGCGGTCTAGGAGTCGCGCTCGCTACAGCGCCGGCAGGCCAGGTGGCGGACGCCTCGCGTTCGACGCCTGCTCGTAGGCGTAGGCGAGGCGCAGCAACTTGGCTTCGCTCCAGGCGCGGCCGGCGAAGGTGATGCCGAGCGGATAGTCCGGTGTTTCCTTGGTCCCGACGCCGGAGATGAAACCGGCCGGCACCTGAACACTGGGATATCCCGATTTGGCCGCGATCGACGCGCCGATCGCCCCGGGAAACACCACGGCATCGAGTCTGTGTTCGGTCATGTAGGCATCGAGCCCACGCTCCTTGGCCGCCATCAAGTCCATCGCGCGCGCAGACTTGTATTCCAGCTCGGAAAGATCGCCCTTGGTCGCCTGTGCGGCGAGGAACAGGTCCTGACCGTAGCGCAGGGCCTTGTCGGCATTTTCCTTGTTGAAGGCGATGACGTCGGCCAGCGCCTTGATCTTCGTGCCGGTCGCCCAGTCGCGAAGATAGAGGTTGAGGTCGCGCTTGAGCTCATAAATGAACACGACGGACGCTGGGCCCGCCGATCCCTTGTTAAGGCCGAGCGGATTGCGATTGAGCACGGCCATCGTCGTGCCGGGTCCGCCGATCCAACTGATCGCCGGAATGGCGGCGCGTACGATCGTGGCGCCAAGGTCCTGCAGCACCTTGGTCGCCTCTGCCATCACCTCCTTCGAGCGCGGGGACAGAGGCCCGTAGAAGGGATCGTTCAGCGGATCGTCGGGATCGCTAGGCAGGCCGATGCGCGCGCCCTTCAGGCCGTCCTTGTCGAGTCCCGCGGTATAGTCCTGCGGCCTCTGCAGGTGCTGCGTCGCCGGATCCTGCGGATCGCGTGCGGCCAGGACATTCAGCAGGATCGCGGCATCGCGCACGGTGCGGGTCAGCGGCCCCGCGGTGTCCTGGCTGTGCGAAATCGGGATGATGCCGCTGCGGCTGATCAATCCGACTGTTGGCTTGACCGTGACGACACCGTTCTGGGTGGCCGGGCTGAGCAGCGATCCCGAAGTCTCGGTGCCGATCGCCGCGGCGCACAGGCCGGCCGCGACAGCGACCGCCGAGCAGAAGCTCGCCTTTGGGATTGAGCGGCCAAGGCTCACAGCGCTCGAAATACTCTTGCTGATCAATGCCCCAGATGGGAGCAGCGGTTGGCTCCGAGCCGCGACCGCGAGAGCCTGTTCCGATCTTGTCGGTGCCTGCCTTGTGGTGAGGGAAGCGGCAGGCCCGCACGAACTCCCGGACCGCCTCGGCCGACTCGGCCTGGCAGAGCAGGATGCCATGGACGCCACGGGCCAGGATCTGGCGGAACTGCCAGGCGTTGAAAGCGACGTTCGGCCCATCGATGCCGTTGACCGGCGCTTCGACGATCACCGTCGGCGTGCGGTGGCCCGAGTTGGTCGGCCCGGCAGCGACCAGCCCGCGCATGTATTCCTCGAGCCCGGTCATGTCGAAGGCGCCGTGCTCCATGCCGACGTTGATATAGTCGGCCCAGGTCCGGGCATCCTTGTGGCCCTGCTCGTAGGTCAGCACATGGCCGGTGTGCGGGCCGTCGTAGTAGATCGCCTGGTCGGCCTCCAGGAGCTCGATGGCCCGGTTGATGCGGTTTGCCACGCGGTTTCCCTCCGTTTGCGCGGGCCCAGCATAGCCCTAGAGTGGCGCCAAAAGGGAGGAAAGCATGACAGGCATTGGGCGAAGGCAAGCGCTGGCGGCAGCAATGGGCGTCGCGTTGTCGTCACGAGCGATGGCGCAAGGCGGCTATCCCGATCGACCCATCCGCCTCGTCGTGCCGGCTGGCGCCGGCGGACCCACGGACGTCGTGGCGCGCATCCTGCAGCCCCACCTCTCGCAGATCCTCGGCCAGTCGGTCGTGGTCGAGAACAAGGCGGGTGCCTCGGGCAGCATCGGCACGGCGGGCGTCGCCACCGCCGCACCGGACGGCTACACCTTGCTCCTCGCGCCGTCGACCAACGCCCTGTTCCCGGCGATCTACGGCAAGGCCCTGACTTATGATCCGGCGAACGCCTTTACTGGCGTCTCCTATGTCGCGAGCGTGCCACTCATCGTCGTGGTGCCGATGGACGGCGCCAAGGATCTGCGCGAGCTGATCGCCATGATGAAGAAGGATCCGGACAAGTACTCCTACGCCTCGTCGGGCAATGGCGGCATGATCCACATGGCAGGCTTCCTGTTCATCGAGCGCGCCGGCGTGAAGGCCCTGCACGTGCCTTATCGCGGTTCCGCGCCCGGCATGATCGACACCATCGCCGGCCGCCATGCTTTCCAGGTGGATACGATCGGCTCGTCCAAGGGCTTTATTGACGGCAGCAAGGTGCGGGTGCTGGCGGTGATGGCCGACAAGCGCCTGCCGCAGCTTCCCAACGTACCGACGGTCGAGGAGGCCGCCGGCTTCAAGCTCGCGATCAACACCTGGTACGTGGCGCAGGCGCCGGCCGGAACGCCCCGTCCGATCGTCGACAGGCTCAATGCCGCCTTCAACCAGGCACTGAGCAACCCCGATGTGGTCAAGAGGATGGGTGAGCTCGCCATCGAGCCGTTGCAGTCGACGCCTGCATCCGCGAAGAAATATTTCGACGACCAGATGGCGTTCTGGGATCCCATCGTCAAGGCATCGGGCGCCAAGCCCGAATAGACAATGACGGAGAAAATCATGATCAAGTTCTACTATAACACCGCGCCGAACCCGACCAAGGTGGCCCTTTGCCTGGAAGAGATGGGCCTGGCTTACGAGCTCTTCCCGGTCGACACGCGCAAGGGCGAACAGCACACGCCTGAATTCCTGGCGATCAATCCCAATGCCAAAGTTCCTGCCATCGTCGACGGCGATGCCACCGTCTTCGACAGCAACGCCATCCTTCTCTACCTCGCAGAAAAGACCGGGAAGTTCCTGCCCGGCAAGTCGGCGAAGGAGCGCGGCGAGATGTTGTCGTGGTTGATGTTCGTGGCCTCGGGCATCGGTCCTTACTCGGGCCAATCCGTTCACTTCCGGAACTTCGCACCTGAGCCCAAGGAATATGCCGTCAACCGCTACACCTTCGAGGCCCAGCGTCATTGGGGTATCCTCGAGGCCCGGCTGGGCAAGCACCAGTTCATGTGCGGCGAGGCCTACGGCATCGTCGACATGGCGGTCTGGGGCTGGTCGCGCCTGATCCCCTTCGTGCTGGGACCGGATGCGCCCAAGCAATTTCCCAACCTGCAGCGCCACCTCGCCGAGATCAGCACGCGCCCCGCTGCTGTGCGGGCGCTCGCCTTGAAGGACAAGCACACTTTCAAGACCGAGATGGACGACGCCGCCCGTCTCGCGATGTTCCCTCATCTCGCCAAGAAGGTCGCCTGACGACCTACATCATTCCCGGCGCGCCGAGATCGGTGCCGTCGATCATGCGGCTGTAGCGAAAGGGATGAGGATCGACGATCGGCGGATCGCCAGCGATGAGATCGGCCGCCAGCCGTCCCGCCGCCGGTCCGATGCCGAATCCGTGTCCGGTGTAGCCGGTGGAGAGATACAGCCCGGGTACGGGATCGACCGCAGAGATCACCGGGATGCCGTCGGGCGTGGAGTCGATCAGGCCGCCCCAGGCGTGCGCGACTTTCAACCCCTTGAGTGCCGGGTAGTGCTCACCGAGGGTCGCGAGGCCCTCCTGCACGAGCCGTGGATCGGCCGCGGGATCGAAGATGCGCTGGCGCTCGAAAGGGGAAACGCGGTCGAACGACCAGTTGGCGAAGCCTTCCGGCCCCTGGAAGAACGAGCGTCCCACCGCGAAGGTGAGCCCCTTGCGCCGTTTCTGGGCGGTTCGCACGAACTGCCGGGCATAGAGCAGACCCTGAAGTGAGAGATCCACGGTGCCACGTCCGCCCAGGCCGACCGTGTAGCCGCCGTCGAGCCGCCGCCGGATCGTGACGCCGGGCATGGAGAGGCCGCCATCCGTCACCTGCGGCGCTTCCATCGTCGCGAACGATGTCGAGCGTACGCCGGCTTGCGGCAGCCTGAGACCGTGGCGCCGGCAGAACAGCGAACTCCAGGCACCGCCGGCGCACAGCACGGCTTGCGTGCGAATGAGGCCCTGCTCGGTGATCACGCCGGACACCTTGCCGCCGGCGATGTCGAGGCCGCGGGCGGCGCAGTTCTGGTGGATGGTGGCGCCGAGCTTGCGCGCCGCTTCGGCGAGGGCGGGCGAGGCAAGAGAGGGCTCGCCGCGGCCGTCGGTCGGTGAGTGAATCCCGCCAATCCAGTCGGGCGCGCTGCCCGGCGTCATCGCCTTGGCTTCCGCGGGACTGAGGACACGGCTGTGCATCTGGTAGTCGCGCGCGCGCAGGGTCCATTCCTCCCACTCCGCAAAATCATCACGCTGCGTCGTGACGTAGAGGAGGCCGGTGTGTCGAAAGCCGGTTTCCATGCCCAGCTCGGCGTTGAGACCCTTCCAGATCTCCAGGCTCTTCATGGCGAGCGGCAGTTCGCGCAGGTCGCGATGCTGTTGGCGGCACCAGCCCCAGTTCCGGCTGCTCTGCTCGCCACCCACCACGCCCTTGTCGAGCAGGGTGACTGAAAGACCCTTCTTCGCGAGCGCATAGGCGGCGGCGCTGCCGGCGATGCCGGCGCCGATCACGACGACATCGGCGGAGGCGGGGAGTTTCTCGTCGCTCAAAACAGGCAGAACAGGCGGGGACATCATTTTTCCTGACGAACGCTACCGAGAGACACACCATAGCCTACGCTTTACGGGCCGGAACCCGGCGCGGTACCCTCCGGCCCCAAGAGGAGCCTCCAATGGACCTGACGTTCGGCACGGAAGAACTGGCCTTCCAGCAGGAAGTGCGTAGCTGGCTGAAAGAGAACCTGACGCCCGAGATCATGGGCGAATCCAAGGTCGCCCGGAACGCCTACATGCCGCGGGAGCGGCTGCTCGACTGGCAGAAGCGCCTGGCGAAAAAGGGCTGGCTCTGCACCGGCTGGCCCAAGGAATTCGGTGGGCCTGGCTTCACCACGACGCAGAAGTACATTTTCGAGATGGAGATGGCCAAGGCGGGCGCGCCCGGGACCTCGCCGTTCGGCCCCAAGATGTGCGCGCCGGTGATCATGAAATACGGTTCGGCCGAGCAGAAGGCGCGCCACCTGCCGCCAATGCTGAACTCCGACCTGCTGTGGTGCCAGGGCTATTCCGAGCCGGGCTCGGGCTCTGACCTCGCCAGCCTGCGGACCAAGGCCGAGCTCCACGGCGACCATTACATCGTGAACGGCCAGAAGACCTGGACGACGCTCGCGCAAACCGCCGACTGGATTTTCTGTCTCGTGCGGACGTCGAACGATGGCAAGCGCCAGGAGGGCATCTCTTTCCTGCTGATCGACATGAAGACGCCGGGCATCTCGGTCGAGCCGATCATCACCTCGGACGGCAACCGCGCCGGCACCCAGGAAGTGAACTCGGTGTTCCTCACCGACGTGAAGGTGCCGGTCGAGAACCGCGTCGGCGAAGAGAACATGGGCTGGACCTATGCCAAGTACCTGCTCGAGTTCGAGCGTGGCGGAAATCCTTATAGTCCGCGACTGCGGTCGGGCTTCGAGAAGCTGAAGCGGCTCGCGATGTCGATGCCGGACGGCGAGGACTCGATCATGGCCGACACGGCCTGGCGCGAGAAGCTCGCGCGCATGGACATCGAGATCTCGGGCCTCGAAATGTTCGAGCAGGAATTCTATTCCAAGCTCGCCTCGGGCCAGAACCCGGGGCCACTGTCCTCGATGATCAAGCTGCGCGGCACCGAGGTCATGCAGCAGGTCCAGGAGTCCGCTGTCGAGGCCGCCGGCTACTACAGCCAGCCGTTCCCCGAGCAGCGCGCCTGGAACGCCAATGTCGAGCCGATCGGGCCCGAAGGCGTCGACGTGCTGGCGCCGCGCTACTTCAACGGCCGCAAGATGACGATCTACGGCGGCTCCTCGGAAGTGCAGCGCGGTATCATGGCCAAGGCGATGTTGGGGCTGTAATTGTCGTCCTGAGCGTAGCGAAGGACCTTACGCCAGCTACACGGGAACATCTTTGAGGCAGACGCGAGATCCTTCGCTTCGCTCAGGATGACAAAAAGGGCAAAGAGATGCGTCTGGCGTTCAACGAGACCGAACTCGCCTTCCAGCGCGAGGTCCGCGACTGGATCACCGCCAACATGCCGCCCGAAGTGGCGGAGGAAAGCCGCCGCAGCCGGACCAGCCACGTCTCCAAGGAGCGGCTGGTGCAGTGGCAGAAGAAGCTCGCCTCGCGCGGCTGGCTTTGCCCCAACTGGCCCAAGGAATACGGTGGGCCGGGTTGGAACTCGACGCAGAAATTCATCTTCGAGATGGAGATGGCGCGGGCCGACTCGCCCTATCTCTCCTCGTTCAGCATCAAGATGGTGGCGCCAGTCCTGATGAAGTTCGGCAGCGAGGCGCAGAAGAAGCGCTTTCTTCCCAAGATCGCCGCCGCCGAGGAACTGTGGTGCCAGGGCTATTCTGAGCCGGGCTCGGGCTCCGACCTCGCGAGCCTGCGCACCAAGGCGGAACTCCATAAGGACGAGAGTGGCGACCACTATCTCGTCAATGGCCAGAAGATCTGGACGACCAATGCCCACTTCGCGGATTGGATCTTCTGCCTGGTGCGGACGTCCAACGAAGGCAAGCGGCAGGAGGGCATCTCGTTCCTGCTGATCGACATGAAATCGCCGGGCATCAAGGTCGACCCTATCTATCTCGTCGACGGCACGCGCACGCCGATGCGGCACGAGGTCAACCAGGTGTTCTTCACCGACGTGAAGGTCCCGGTCGAGAATCTGGTAGGCGAGGAGAACAAGGGCTGGACCTACGCCAAGTACCTGCTCGAGTTCGAGCGCGGCGGCCAGGCCTTCGGGCCGCGGCTGCGCAAGGCGTTCCGTCACCTGCAGGTCCTGTCGAAGACCCAGATGGATGCCGGCGCGCCACTGTCGGCCGATGCCAACTGGCGCGAGAAGATGGCGGCGCTGGAGATCGAGATCGATGCCGTCGAGATGAACGAGATGATGTTCTATTCCAGCCTCAAGACCGGCGATGCGCCCGGCAACATGGGCTCGGTCGTGAAGATGCGCGGCACCGAGGCGGGCCAGAAGGTGACCGAACTCGCCGTCGAAGCGGTCGGCTGGTACGGCACGCCGTTCACCGAGCTCCGCAACTACGACAGCAACGTCGTGCCGGTCGGCGGCGGCTACGTCGACGACGTCTCGCCGCGCTACTTCAACACCCGCAAGACCACGATCTACGGCGGCTCCTCGGAGGTGCAACGCAACGTGCTGGCGAAAGCGATGCTGGGGCTCTGACCGGCCTCAGTCCCGTCAGTCATACTCAATTCAGACCCAGCGCCAACCTCATGCTGAGGAGCGCCCGAAGGGGTGCGTCTCGAAGCATGGGATCGAGCATCGAGTCTGTTGCCTATGCTTCGAGACGGGCGCTTCGCGCCCTCCTCAGCATGAGGTTAGTGGGAGAGGAATAAAGAATGGACTACCGCCGCCTGGGCCGCGCCGGCCTGAAAGTCTCCGAGATCTGCCTCGGCACCATGACCTTCGGCAACGGCGCCGATCAGGATGGCGCCACGAAGATGGTGAACGTGGCCCTCGATGCCGGCGTGAACTTCTTCGACACCGCCAACTCCTATGTCGGCGGCGTGTCGGAGGCGATGCTGGGTGTGGCGCTGAAGGGGAAGCGCCGGGACGCCATCATCGCCTCGAAGTTCTTCAATCCGATGGGGCATCGGCCCAACGATTCGGGCATGTCGCGGCTGCACATCAAGCAGCAGATCGAAGGATCGCTAAAGCGGCTGCAGACCGACTACATCGACGTCTATTTCATCCATCACGTCGACCATCAAACGCCGCTGGAGGAGATGCTGCGCGCGCTCGACGATCTCCAGCGCGAGGGCAAGGTCATCTACACCGGCTGCAGCAACTTCGAGGCGTGGCGTCTGATGGAGGCGCTGTGGGTGAGCGAGACCCGGGGCTGGGCGAGCTTCTCGGCCTACCAGCCACAGTACAGCCTGGTGGTGCGCGATATCGACGAGGAGTTCGTGCCGGCGCTGCAGCTGAAAGGGCTGGGGTGCGTAGCCTGGTCGCCGATGGCGTCGGGCTATCTCGCCGGCAAGTACACGCCGGGCAGCCTGAAGGTGCAGGGCACGCGCTCGGCCGAGGGCTGGGGTTTCCAGAACAGGTTCTTTGCGCCCAACCACGCCGAGATCCTGCAGGCGCTGCTGGATACGGCCAAGGAAATCGGCAGGTCACCGGCCCAGACCGCGCTGCGCTGGGTGATGGACCAGCCGTTCATGACCAGCGCCATCGTGGGCGCCCGCAAGGCCGAGCAACTCGGCGAGACGTTGGGAGCAGGGGGCTGGCGGCTGCCGGAAGCGGCACTCGAGAAGCTGAACAAGGTTTCCAAGCAGCCACACCGCTATCCGCGGTCGTTCGAGGACCCGATGCCGGAGCGGCGAAACTCGGCCATCAAAATGCCGGGGATGAAGTAGCTCTATTGGTACCTTGTCCGGTCCAATGAGCGATTCCAGCACCATCCTCAATCCACGCACCTTCTGGGAACGCTTCGGCGCCCTGAAGACGCTGCGGCCGTTCATGGCCATGGTCTGGCGGACCAGCCCGTCGCTGACGATGGGGCTGTTGGTGCTGCGCGTTTTGCGCGCGCTGCTGCCGGTGGTCAGCCTCTACATCGGCAAGCTGATCATCGACGACGTCGTCATGCTGCTGCAGTTGCCCGACCGGCCGGTGACCTGGCAGGGCTGGGTGGAGAGCGGCCATCTCACGGGCATCGGGGTCCTGCTGCTCGCGGAGTTCGCGCTGGCCGTGCTGTCCGACGGCATGGCGCGTGTCGTCGCCCTGCTCGACGGCCTGCTGGCGGAGAAGGTGACGAACCGCTCGAGCGTGCGCCTCATGGAGCACGCCGCGACGCTCGATCTCGAGGATTTCGAAGACGCCGAGTTCCAGGACCAGCTCGAACGGGCACGGCGGCAGACCAGTGGCCGGATGACGTTGCTGGGGCAACTCTTCACGCAGGCGCAGTACATCGTGACGGTCGCCAGCTTCGCGGCCGGCCTGGTGTTCTACTCGCCCTGGCTCATCCTGTTGCTGCTGGTGGCGCTCGTGCCGGGCTTCCTCGGCGAGGCGCATTTCAATGCGCGGACTTATACGCTCGACTTCGGCCGCACCCCGGAGCGTCGCGAGCTCGACTATGTCCGGCAGACGGCCGCCAGCGTCGAGACCGCCAAGGAAGTGAAGATCTTCGGCCTGCATTCCTTCCTGATCGATCGCTACCGCCGCCTCGCGGCCGATTTCTACGAGGCCAACCGGCGGCTGGCCTTGCGGCGGGCCGGGTGGGGCGGGCTGTTCACGGCCATCGGCACGGCGGGCTACTACGGGGCCTATGCCTACATCGTCTGGCGCACGCTCGCAGGCGAGTTCTCGATCGGCGACCTCACGTTCCTGGCCGGCTCCTTCCTGCGCCTGCGCAGCCTGCTCGAATCGCTGCTGACGGGCCTCTCCTCGACGGCGGCGCAGGCGCTCTATTTCAACGATCTCTTCTCGTTCTTCGACGTGAAGCCGGAAATCCTCTCGCCGCCTGATCCGCTGCCCTTTCCACAGTCTATTCGCCAAGGTTTCGTGTTCGAGAATGTCGGTTTCATCTATCCCGGGGCCGAGCGTTGGGCCGTGCGCAATCTCAGCTTTACGCTGAAGGCCGGTGAAGTGCTGGCCCTGGTCGGGGAGAACGGCGCCGGCAAGACGACGTTGGTGAAACTTCTCACCCGGCTTTACGACCCGGACGAGGGCCGCATCCTTCTCGATGGCCACGACTTGCGCGAGTACGACCTCGAAGCGCTGCGCGGCAGCATGGGCGTCATCTTCCAGGATTTCGTGCGCTACAATTTCAGCGCGGGTGACAACATCGCCGTGGGCCGCATCGAGGCGCGTGACGACCTTGCGCGGGTCGAGCGGGCGGCGTCACGCAGCCAGGCGGACGAGGTGATCGAGCGCCTGCCCGGCGGCTACGACCAGCGCATCGGCAAGCGCTTCAAGAACGGCGTCGAATTATCCGGCGGCGAATGGCAGAAGGTTGCCATCGCACGCGCCTATATGCGCGAGGCCGAGGTGCTGATCCTCGACGAGCCGACGGCGGCGCTCGACGCGCGGGCGGAATTCGAGGTCTTCCAGCGCTTCAAGGAACTGAGCAGGGGCAAGACGGCCATTCTCATCTCGCACCGCTTCTCCAGCGTGCGCATGGCCGACCGCATCCTCGTCCTGGCCGACGGTAAGGTGGAGGCCGCCGGCACGCACGACGAACTGGTGGCGCAGGCCGGCCGCTATGCCGAACTCTTTGAACTGCAAGCTGCCGGCTACCGGTAGATAGACTTGCAAGTTCAGCAGGTTTAGGCTAGTAATTTCGATAGGCTGGCGCTTGGACTGCGCCGGCCTTTTCCATTTCCGGCAAGACCTCCCGCGGCCGCCCGCGGGTTTGCGCTATGCGCTCCGGTGCAGCCGCCACGGGTCCTGACCCGTGGACAGTCCCAAGAACGACCCCGTCTCAACGTCACGCCGAATAACGACGTGCGAACAGACACTTAACGACGCCTGGAAACAGAGCGCACCGGGGTTCGTGCAGATGAAGAAGACGAGAGACGCCAAAAAGCCAATGAAACTAGGCTTGTCTCGGAATTGTGGACAGGGTTCTGGACACAACGCGTTACATTCAGGTGTCCAAAAATAACGGGCGAAAAGCCCGCCATTGTTGGCTTTCCGGCGTGCGGAGAGCCAACTAGCCCGCGAGGACGGGTTCGCCGACGATCTGCGTCCGGTGCATCAGCCGGCGCAGGTTCTCGTCGAACGCGTCGCGGCGGTGCATGACGCAGCGGTTGTCCCACAGCACGAGGTCGCCGGCGCGCCATTTCTGGTACCAGGCGAAGCGCTCCTGCGTGGCGTGTGCCCACACGGCGTCGAGCAGGGCCTCGCTCTCCTCGACGCCGAGACCGTGGATGTAGGCGCCTGGACGGCGGCCGAGGAACAGAGCCTTGCGCTTGGTGACCGGATGCAGGCGGACGAGGGGATGCACGGCTCCAGGCGTCTGGCGCACATCGAGCGTGCGCTGGAAGCCGCGACGCAGTTCGCCCGCCGAATTGCGGCTTGAATCGTGGATGCAGCCCTTGCCCTCGATCGCGCGCTTGAGATCGGCCGGCAGGGTCTCGTAGGCGGCATACATGTTGAGGAAGCCGGTGTTGCCGCCGTCGGGCGGCACTTCGAGCGCATAGAGCAGCGAGGCGCGCGGCGGCAGCGGGTTGTAGGACATGTCAGTGTGCCAGACGAGTTCATAGGAGCCGAGGCTGCCCACTGCCCTGCCGTCCTTCTTGACGCTGGCGATCACCGCGACCCATTCGGCGGCTTCCTTGACCACGCCGGAATCGGCGCGATCCAGGCTGGCCGCGGCGATCGGCACACGGTCAAGGTCGCCGAAGCGGGCACTGAACGTCATGAGGGTGGGATCGTCGAGCTTCTGGCCGGAGAAGCGCAGCACGAGATGCTCGCCCCAGTCCTTGGCGATCCGGGCGAACGCCTCGTCGCTGATCGGCTTCGACAGATCGACGCCATGGACATCGGCGGCCAGTGCGCCGCCGCTCGGCTGGATCCAGAGCTCGCTCATCGGTCGCCTCCCGGTGCGAAATAATGTGGCACGAAACGGCTGTTGTTGTGGGTGATGCGGCGTTCGTCCTCGCGCATGCCGATCCCGGCCGCCTTGCCTTCGATGACCCACGAGCCAACGACGGCATGGTTGCCGTCGAACACGGGCAATGGCTGGTAGGCCTGCCAGATGTAGCCTTCGGCGCCATAGTCGCCGGCCGCGGTATCGAACACGCCCGGCCCGACGACGGTGACATTGTGGCCTTCGCGGCCAAAGATCGGCTTGCGCGCGAAGGCACCGCCGAGATCGGGATGCTCGGTATCGAAGGCGGGCAGGAGATTGGCATGGTTGGGGAAGCCCTCCCATAGGAGCGGCAGCAGCATCTTGTTGGACAGGATCAGCTTCCAGGCCGGCTCGATGAAGGCCGTCGTGTCGCCGAGCACATGCGCGCCGAATGTCTCGCGGATCATCCATTCCCAGGGATAGAGCTTGCTCATGACCTGGATCGGCATTTCGTCTGGGTCGGTGAAGCGGCGTCCGTTCCATCCGATCTGCGCCACCGCGAGCGGCTTGCCGGCGAGGCCGGCCTGCAGTGCGGTGTCGCGCAGGTATTCCGAGGTCGCGAGATCCTCGGGCTGCGTGTCGAAGCGCGCGAAGTGCACAAGCGCCTCGGGCGGCAGCCGGCGCAGGATGCCGCGCCAGGCCTCGATCAGCTTCTCGTGGATCGAGTTGAACTGGTCGGCGTCGGGTTTCACGTCCTTCAGCCAATGCCACTGGACGACCGCCGCCTCGAAAAGCGCCGTCGGCGTGTCGGCGTTGTATTCCAGCAGCTTGGGCGGGCCCTTGCCGTCATAGGCGAGATCGAAGCGGCCGACCAAGGTAGGGTCGCCGCGCCGCCACACGCGTTCGATGTAGTCGCCCCACGCCGGCGGGATGCGCATGCGTTCCCATAGTTTGTTGGCGACGACGTACTCGACGGCTTTCAGGCAGATTTCGTGCAAGGCCTCCGTCGAGGCCTCGAGCTCGTCGATCTCGTCCGAGGTGAAGACGTAGCAGGCCTGCTCGGTCCAGTAGGCCTTGCCCTCCAGTGTGTAGAAATCGAAGCCCAACTCATCGAGTTTGCGTTGCCATCCCGGACGAGGCGTCACCAGTTCGCGGTGCACGATCAGCTCGACCCGGACGAGCCGCTCTGAGAGCCGGTGCCGCCGAACCCGCCGCGCTGGCTCTGGCTGGGTGTGGCCTTGCTCGCGTCGAGCGTCGTCGTCCCTGGCGCAGCGGTCGTCGTGCCCGGCGTCGCCGGTGCTGTGACGGCCGGCCCGCGGCCGAACGGATTGCCGAGGAACCACAGCCAGGGCAGCAGCCCCATGCCGCCGCCGGCCGCCGGAGCGCAGGAATAGAGCAGGGCGGCGCCCGCGACGCCCATCAGCACGAGCTTGATGCCGCGCGACATGCGCGGTCCGGACGGGCTGGGCTGCGGCATCGACATGTCATTCAGGTGGTCAGGCAGGCCGCATTGATCAAGCCGAAGCAGGTGGCGAAGCCACCGGCCGTGATTCCGGCGGCTGCCCGATCGGCTTCGATCGCCGCCTTCAGTTGCGGCAGCATCAATCGCATCACGACATGCACGATCACCTGGACGCCGAGCGCCACCAACGCCCAGAGCACGACGTCTGTCAGGCTGGTGGAATTGGCGATGGTGTTGGCGAGCGGCAGGCAAAAGCCCAGCAGGGCGCCGACCAGGGCGGTCGCCGCTGCCGAGTTGCCGGCGCGGATCAAGGTGAACTCGCGCCATGGCGTGATCAACGTATAGGCCAGCAGGAACAGGCCCGCGAGCGCGAAGCCCACGATCACGTAGCGCACGAAGTTGGGGAAGGCCGCCAACAGCCATTGCAGTTCGGGCATTGCCGGAGTCTCCGTTGCTCAGCCGTGCATGGTCAAGCCACCGGACACGCTGATGGTCTGGCCGGTGATGAAGGCGGCGTCGTCGCTGGCGAGGAAACAGACGGCGCCAGGAATGTCCTCGGGCTGGCCGACGCGCTTCATCGGGATGGCGTTCACGAGGGCGGCGCGCACCTTCTGGCCGCGCTCGTCGTTGCCGGCCACTGCTGCCAGCAGCGGCGTGTCGGTCGGGCCGGGGCAGACGGTGTTCAGCGTGATGCCGCGGCGAGCGACCTCGCGCGCCACGGTCTTGGTGAAGGCGATAATGCCGCCCTTGCAGGCGGAGTAAACGGCTTCCTGCGAGGAGCCGACGCGGCCCGCGTCCGAGGCAATGTTGACGATGCGGCCGCTGCCGCGCGCCACCATGGTCTTCAGCACGAAGTGGCTCATGTTGAACGGTCCGCGCAGGTTGATGGCGATGAGCTGATCCCAGAGGTCGGGGGTGGTGTCGACGAAGTTGGCGAAGCGGTCCCAGCCGGCGTTGTTCACCAGGATGTCGGTCGGGCCCACATCGGCCTCGAACGCGGCGATCGCCTTGCCCACGGCCTCGTAGTCGGCGATGTCGACGCCCGAGGCAAAGCCCTTGATCTCGGCCGCGACCTTCTTTGCGCCATCCAGGTTCTTGTCGAACACACCGACCCGCGCGCCATAGCCCGCGAACCGGCGGCAGATGGCACTGCCGATGGCGCCGCCGCCACCGGTAACGATGACGTTCTTTCCGTCGAGACCGCGCATGGGTTGCTCCTCAGAGAGGCGAGTAGGGGTCGAACTTGGG
The DNA here is from genome assembly GCA_945860205.1 of Reyranella massiliensis 521. Lineage (GTDB taxonomy): Bacteria > Pseudomonadota > Alphaproteobacteria > Reyranellales > Reyranellaceae > Reyranella > Reyranella massiliensis_B. The sequence continues at coordinate 28,289 of CAMARK010000023.1, forward strand.
CTTGCGCTTCTCGAGATGCGAGGCCAGCCCTTCCTTCACCTCGGGACCGAGGAAGCCCAGCATTTCCAGCGCCGTCGAAGTGTCGAAGGTCGGACCCATCATGCGCAGCCAGTTGTTGAGCGCGTACTTGGTGAAGCGGATCGAGGTCTGGGCGCCCTCGGCGAGCTTGGTCGCGACTTCAAGGCCCTTGGCCTCGAGCTGGTCGTCCTCGACGCAGAGGGACACGAGACCGATGCGTTCGGCTTCCTCGCCGTCCACTGCTTCGCACAGCAGGAGGTAATACTTGGCCTTGGCCATGCCGCAGAGCAGCGGCCAGACGATGCAGGCGTGGTCGCCGGCGGCGACGCCGAGGCGCGTATGACCGTCGATGATCTTGGCCTTCTTCGAGGCGATCGAGACATCGGCCAGGATGCCGGCGACGAGGCCCGCGCCAACCGCCGGCCCGCGCATGGTGCTCACGATCGGCTTGGAGCAGTTGATGACGTTGTAGACGATGTCGCGCGCTTCCTTCCAGGTACGGAGCAGCGCGTTGTAGTCGGTGATGTTCTTCTCGATCAGGTCGAAGTCGCCGCCGGCCGAGAAGACCTTGCCGCCGGCGCCCTGGATGATGACGCAGTTGACCGTGTCGTCACCGTCGATGTCGCGCCAGACATTGACCAGTTCGGTATGCATGATCGCGTCGGTCGCGTTGTATTTGTCCGGGCGATTCATGGTGACCCGCAGCACCTTGTGGTGCGGGCGATCGAAAACGAGACGCTGGTAGCGCTTTTGCCAGTCCGACATGGGATCTCCTCCGTTGGGAGGAGCCTATCGCGCTTCGTCCCGTGGGCTCAACGCCGCGTGTTGCTGGCGTTCCATTGCCGCGAGCTGGCGAAGCGGACGGCCTCTTCCGCCGCGCGAACCAGGCCGCGCGCCTTCAACACGCTCTCCTGGTACTCGGCCTCGAGGTCGGAGTCGGCCACGACGCCGACGCCGGCCTGCACGTACAGGGTGTTGTCCTTCACCAGGCCGGTGCGCAGCATGATGCAGGTGTCCATCGAGCCGTTGGCGGCGAAGTAGCCGGCGCAGCCGGCATAGATGCCGCGGCGCACCGGCTCGACCTCGTCGATGATCTGCATGGCCCGCACCTTGGGCGCACCCGACAGCGTGCCGGCCGGGAAACCGGCCTTGAGCGCGTCGATCGCGTCCAGCCCGTCCTCGAGCGTGCCCTCGACGTGACTGCTGATGTGCTGGAGGTGGCTGTACTTCTCGATGGTGAACTGCTCGACCACGCGCACCGAGCCGATCTTGGCGACGCGGCCGACATCGTTGCGGGCGAGATCGAGCAGCATAAGGTGCTCGGCGTGCTCCTTGGGATCGGCCAGCAGCTTGTCGGCGAGCTCCTTGTCCTCCTCGGGTGTGGCGCCGCGCCGTATGGTGCCGGCGAGCGGCCGGATGGTGACGATGTTGTCGCGCAGGCGAACAAGGATCTCCGGGCTTGATCCCACGATCGTGAAGTCGCCGTAGTCGAAGAAAATCAGGAACGGCGAAGGATTGATGCGGCGCAATGCGCGATAGAGCGACAGCGGGGGCAGCTTGAAAGGCAGCGAGAAGCGCTGCGAGGGCACGATCTGGAAGGCGTCGCCTGCACGGATGTACTCCTTGCAGGTCTCGACCATCTTCTTGAAATCGTCCTTCGACATGTTGGCCTGCGGTTCGGGCAAGGCGTCGAGGGCGTCGGCATCGTCGCTGCGGGAAGGCAGCGTCCGTTCGAAATCCGATACCGCGTCGGCCAGCCGCTCTTGCGCCGCTTCGTAGGCCGCGCGGGCGCTGACGCCGGGCGAAGGCCAGGCCGGTGTGACGAGCGTAACATTGTCGTCCAGCCGGTCGAAGATGCAGATCAGGGTCGGCCGCACCATGATCGCGTCGGGAAGTCCGATCGGGTCGGGGTTGGTGTCGGGCAGCCGCTCCATGTCGCGGACCATGTCGTAGCCCAGGAAGCCGAACAGGCCCGACGCCATCGGTGGCAAGCCCGGGGGTAGCTCCATCTGGCACTCACGGATCAGCAGGCGCAGCGTTTCTAACGGCCGGCCTTCCAGCGGTTCGAAGACCTGGGCATCGGTGCGGGCACGGCGGTTGATCTCGATCTTGCCTTTGGTGCAGCGCCAGATGACATCGGGCTTGAGGCCGATGATCGAATAGCGGCCGCGCACGGAGCCACCCTCGACCGATTCCAGCAGAAAGGAATTGGCGCGGCCGTCGGCGAGCTTGAGATAGGCCGAAACCGGCGTATCCAGGTCGGCGACCAGCGTGGTCGAGACGACCTGCGGCCGGCCGGCATCGTAACGCGCCGCGAAGGCGTCGAAGTCAGGCGAGATCGACATGCCTCGGCTACTGCTGCTGCGGGCGGAACGCTGCCGCGAAAGCGGCGTCGTCGACCGTGACGCCATACTTCGCGCGAAGCGCCGCGACGAGTTCGAGGATCAGGTCGTTCGCCATCATGGTGTCGAGCTGCTTGCCGAAGCGGTCGAGCGCTTCCTTGTCCTTGGCGAGATCGGGCGCTTCGACCTGCTTGAGGCGGACGATGACGCTGCCGTCCCCCGTGCGGACCGCCGCGGCCTTGTCCGGCGCGAGCTTGAACAGCTCCTGCACGACTGGCTGGCTGAGATAGTTGCCGGCATCGGCCTCGAAGCGGGTGATCGCCTTGGCCGTCCGCATCTCGGTGCCGAGATCCTTGGCGATGATTGTGAGATCGGTGCCGGCGTTGGCCTGCTCGACCGCGGTCTTCACCTTGGCGTCGGCAAGCTTGCGCCGTTCCTCGGCCTCCCACGCCTCGACGACCTTGGGTTCGACTTCCGTGAGGGGGGGGACACGGGCAGGCGTGACCCGGTCGGTTCGCACGATGAAGTATTCCCCGCGTGGGGTTTCAAGAAGGTCGCTTTCGGCACTTTCGCGCGTGGCGAAAGCGGCCTGGATCAGTTCGGCGGCTGCCGGGCCGATGACGACCTGTTTGCCGGCCGCGTCCATGCCACGCGAGTCGACGTTCTCATAGGTTTTTACCTTGAGTCCGAGGTCTTCGGCAGCGCCCTTCATCGACTGGGTCTTGCCCAGCATGCGCTCGAAATCGGTAACCAGCTTGATCAGGAGATCGGGTGCCTGCTGTGCCCGCATGTCCTTTTCGAGCTTCTCCTTGACCTCGTCGAACGGCACGGCTTTACCGGGCTCGATTTTGTTGACGCGCACGATATGCCAGCCGAGCGGTGACTGGATCGGTGCCGGCGCAATGCCCTCGGGCAGGGCGAAGATACCGTCAGCGAGCGGGCCGGGCGGCAATTCCTTCTTGGTCACGGGGCCAAGTTTGATGACGCCGTCGGCGGTGCCGAGAACTTCCTTGGCGGCGTCCTCTAGCGATTTACCTGCGGCAGTCGCGGCGGCGATGATTGCCTTTGCCTTGTCCTCGGTATCGGCCATTGCCTGGTCGATGTCGCGCTTCTCGGGGGTACCGAATTCGGCGGCGCGGGCCTCGTACTCCTGCTTGATCTGATCGGCCGACACTGAAATCTGCGGCAGGATGTCGTCAGCCGTCAGCAGGATGTATGAAAAGGCCCGGTATTCTGGAATCTGGAACTTGGTCTTGTTGGCCTCGAAATAGGTGCCGAGTTGCTCCGCGGTGGGCTTTGGCACGTCCACGACGATGGCGTCGGGCACGTAGATCGTATCGGCAACCCGCTTCTCGCTCTCCGCCTTGAAGATATCGTTGCGCAGGGACTTGGGCGAGAGGCCGTCGCTGCGCACCACTGCAAAGAGCTGACCGGCGGCGATCTCGCGGCGCGTGTCGGCGACGAACTGCGCTTCGGCGAGGCGGGCCTGCTGGAGGCGGTTGCGGAAGAGCAGGGGGTCGAACGATCCGCCGGTGCCCTGGAACGCGGGGTTGCGGGCGATTGCGGCGCGGACCTCGGCATCGCTCACCGTCAGCCCGAATTGCTGGATGGCGTAGTCGAGCACGGCGCGTTGGATGACTTCCTCGAGGGCTCGGACATGCAGGCCGAAGCGCAGGGCCTGTTCCGGTTCCGGCCTTTGTCCGGTCTGGCGCTGGATCGCCTCGAGCTGGCGGTTGAACTGGTCGCGTACTTCGGAAACATAGACCGGAGCACCGCCGACCCATCCGTAAAGTGGCAGGCGGGTGCCGCCGACATGGGCCACCTCCGTGCTGCGCCCGTCAGTGCGCAGCATGTCGCCGACGCCCCAGAAGGCAAAGCTGATGATCAGCATGCCGAAAAGCAGGAACAGGATGACGAAACGGGCGAGTTTGCGGAACTGATTCACGGAGCCGACGGGGTTTTTGAATGGGCGCCATGCCTACCACTGGCCCCTTTGGCAGGCAACCGAGCGGACTTTGACCATAAACGCCGGTGCCGCTAGACACGCCACAACGAACCCGAGGGAATTGAATGGCACGCTCGAGGCAGCCGCTGATCGCCGGCAACTGGAAAATGAACGGCCTGCGCGCCGATGCCCTGGCACTGGCCACAGCCGTCGCCGAAGGCGTGAAGCGGGCCGGGTGGACCGATCGCGAGATTCTGGTTTGTCCGCCGGCAACATTGCTGATGGCGGTCGCCGAGGCGATGAAGGGGAGCGGCGTCCTGGTGGGCGGGCAGAATTGCCACGCCGACGCGAGCGGCGCCCACACCGGCGACATTTCGGCCGAGATGCTCAGGGATGCCAGCGCAAGCCACGTCATCGTCGGTCATTCAGAGCGGCGCACGGACTGCGGCGAGACCGATGCCGCCGTGCGGGCCAAGGCGGAGGCGGCCTGGCGCGCCGGCCTGCTGCCGATCGTCTGCATCGGGGAGACCCTGGCCGAACGCGAGGCCGGCCGGACGCTCCAGGTGCTGGAAACGCAAATCAAGGGCAGTGTCCCGGCGGCGGCGACCGCGGCAAAGCTGGTGGTCGCCTATGAGCCGGTCTGGGCGATCGGCACCGGCAAGACGCCGACCGTCGCAGAGGTTGCCGCAGCGCATGCGCATATTCGCAAGGTGTTGAGCGGGCTCGTCCCCGACGCCGATGCGGTACGCCTGCTCTATGGTGGGTCGGTCAAGGGCAGCAATGCCGGCGAACTGCTGGCCGTGGGCGACGTCGACGGCGCCCTCATCGGTGGCGCCAGCCTGAAGGCCGACGAATTTTTGGCTATCGCCAAGGCCGCCTAAAGCGGCTAGAAGCGCCCGCTTGGCGGACATCCCCATCTAGATCTGGACAATAATGGACGCGGTACGAGGCTTTCTGCACGATTGGCGGCTGGTGCTGCTCATCATCCATGTCGGCGTCACGGCCGCGATGATCGTCGTCATCCTGCTTCAGCGCAGCGAAGGCGGCGGCCTTGGCATGGGCGGCCGCTCCGATGCGCTGTTCTCGGTGCGGGGCCAGGCCAATGTGCTGTCGCGCCTGACGGCGATTTTCGCCACCATCTTTTTCGCGCTCAGCCTGCTGATGGCTTGGAGCATGACCGACCCGGCCCGCAACGCGAAGTCCATCATGGACCGCATGCCGACCGGCCAGACCGCACCGGCCGTCCCCGGCGGCGCGGCTCCCGCTCCGGCCCAGCCGGTCGCGCCGACCCGCTAGGACACGCAACGGGCCGTCTTCTGCTGGACGCCAACAGAGAAATCTTCTGTCTGCAGGATATCCCCATGGCTGGGGTCAACAAGGTTTAGTATGCTGTAAGCCCATGACGCGCTTTATCTTCATAACGGGCGGCGTGGTTTCCTCGCTTGGTAAGGGTCTTTCGTCGGCGGCGCTGGGTGCGCTGCTCCAGACCCGTGGCTATCGGGTCAGGCTGCGCAAGCTCGATCCGTACCTCAATGTCGATCCGGGGACGATGAGTCCCTACCAGCATGGCGAGGTCTTCGTGACCGACGACGGAGCCGAAACCGACCTCGATCTCGGCCATTACGAGCGCTTCACCGGCGTCGACGCCAAACAGGCCGACAACATCACGACCGGCCGGATCTACTCCGGCGTGATCGCCCGAGAGCGGCGCGGCGAATATCTCGGCGCGACGGTGCAGGTCATTCCGCACATCACCGACGCGATCAAGGAATTCGTGCTCACCGACGTCGACCGGGAGGATTTCGTCCTGATCGAGGTCGGCGGCACGGTCGGCGACATCGAAAGCCTGCCGTTCCTGGAAGCCATCCGCCAGGTCGGCAACGAAGTCGGCCGCGAACGCGTGATGTACATTCACCTCACGCTGCTGCCGTGGGTGCCGACGGCGGGCGAACTCAAGACCAAGCCGACACAGCACTCGGTCAAGGAACTGCTGAGCGTCGGTATCCAGCCCGACCTGCTGGTGTGCCGCAGCGGCGACAAGGAGATCCCGGTCAACGAGCGCCGCAAGATCGCGTTGTTCTGTAACGTCAAGCAGGAGCGCGTGATCGAGGCGCGCGACGTCGACACGATCTATCAAGTGCCGATCGCCTATCATGATCAGGGATTTGACCGCGAAGTCTGCCGCTACTTCGGCCTCGAGGCGGACAAGGAACCGAACCTTGACCGCTGGCGTGGCGTGGTGCGTTCAGTGCGCGAGCCCGAAGGCAAGGTGACCATCGCTGTCGTCGGCAAGTACACGGTGCTGCTTGACGCCTACAAGTCGCTGTCGGAAGCGCTGACTCACGGTGGCTTCGCCAGCAACGTGAAGGTCGGCCTCGAGTGGATGGACTCCGAGATTTTCGAGCGCGACGACGCTGTCTCCCACTTGGAGCACGTGCACGGCATCCTCGTGCCCGGCGGCTTCGGCGAGCGCGGCACCGAAGGCAAGATCCACGCGGTGAAGTTCGCGCGCGAACGCAACGTGCCGTTCTTCGGCATCTGCTTCGGCATGCAGATGGCGGTGATCGAGGCGGCCAGGAACCTGCTCGGCCTCGAAGGTGCCTCGTCGACGGAATTCGGGCCGTGCGAGCACGCCGTGGTCGGCCTGATGACGGAGTGGATCAAGGGCAATCAGGTCGAGAAGCGCGACGCGGCGGGCGACCTCGGCGGCACGATGCGGCTGGGCGCCTACGCGGCGCACCTTCGGCCGGGAACCATGGCGCACGACATTTACGGCCAGGACGTAATCAGCGAGCGCCACCGCCACCGCTACGAGGTCAACGTCAACTACAAGGACCGGCTGGAGCAGGTCGGCCTGCGGTTTTCCGGCATGTCGCCCGACGGCATCCTGCCGGAAGTCGTGGAAATCCCCGGCCATCCCTGGTTCCTGGGCGTACAATACCACCCCGAGCTCAAATCGCGGCCGTTTGCCCCCCATCCGCTGTTCACCTCGTTCATCGGAGCGGCCAAGAAGCAAAGCCGGCTGGTGTGATTGGGGCGGGAATTCCCGCCGTCAGGTCGTATTTCGGTCATGTTTTTCGGAGCAAGATCGTTTCCATGATGCGCACCCTCCTGCTCTTACTGTTTGCCGTCACGATGCTCCCTGCTGGCGCCGGCGCCCAGACCGCTGCGCAGTCCTCCTACGGCAAGGCAGAGCGGCGCGATCCGATTTTCCTGCGTTTCAACCAGATGGCGGATCGCTACTGGGTCAACACCGAGACGATGGCGGCCAGCCACAAGGTCGTCGCCGTGCCGATGCCGCGGCAGTGCGCCTTCCTCTATGCCGACTCCTATTCAAGGGGGCAGATGAGCGAGAGCGAAGTGCAGCAGGTGGCGCTGTCGAACTGCAACCGCCGGCTGGCCGAACTGGGGCCGCTCGGCGAGAATTACAGCGTGAACTGCCAATGCAAGGTCGTTGTCAGCGATGACGTCTACGTCGTACCGCGTGATACGCTGCCTGATGATTCCTACGGACCGACTTCGATCTTCTATCGCGACGACCGGGGCAACGTTGCCCGCTTGAACGGCGTGGCCCGCTACGGCGCCCTGATCGGGCGCGATCGGTCGGTCACTTTTTCCGTGGAGAACGTACGCGCCGAGCAGGTCTGTGAAGGGACTTTCACCAATGACGGGCCGAACAGCGGCAAGTTCTCGCTGTCGTGCTTCGGCGGCAAGTTCAGCGGCAACGGCAGCTACGAACGCAAGATGGGCGCACCCAACGACCACATCATCGCCCGCGGCCAGACCTCTCGCGGCCTGCCGGTCGTGATGGTGATCGGGCTGCCGGCACAACTCGCCGTCAACACCTATGGCGGCATCTGATATGCGCCGCGTACTGCTCATCCTGGGCTTCGCCGTGCTCCTGCCGGCGACGGCTCTTGGGCAGAGCGCCGGTGAAGTCGAGCGCTGCTTTCAGAATCCCGCAGCTTGCTCCTCGAGTGGTGCCGCGGCACCCGGTCCCGGGACCGGTGGCGGAGCACCTGTCGCGGCCGCTCGTCCGGCGCAGCCGCCGGACTACGCCACCGTGCTGCAGAGCCCGGAGGCTGATCGCAAGCGCCTGCAGGAATCGCTGCGCACGCTCGACAGGTACAACGGACCGATCGACGGCAACTTGCAGTCCGAAGCCGCCGTGAAGGCGATCGGCGATTGGCAGAAGGGACGAGGCACGGCGGTCGTCGGCAAACTGACGCCGGCCGAGGCCCAGCAACTCAACGCCGAAGCGGCGAGGGCTCCGATCCGGCGTATCGAACCATCGACCCAGGCTGCCACCCCGCCGCCCACGCCATCGAACGCCGATGCACTGAAGGCGCTGCGGGACAGATTGGCGGAGCGCCGGAAGGCCGCCGAGCCCAAGGCCGATGCCGCCGCGCAATCGCTAATCCGCGACCTCAAGGCCTATGTCGCCGCCGGCGGCAAGGGTGCAGCGGGCGAGCAATTCACGACCTTTGCCAAATGGTACGCCGACAACAAGGCGGCGGGACGGACGGTGGGAGAGATCGCGCCGGCGATCGACGATTATGGCGATGCCAAATCCGGAGCGGCGGCCACGGCGGAGATCAGGTTCGACACCAAGCAGGGCGCCGACACCTACAGGCAATGCCTCGTCTTCGCCTGGATCGAAGGCACGCCCCGCAAGAACACCCAGGCTTTCTCGTGCGACGATGTCGCGGCGGTCGAGAAGTGGAAGACCGACCAGGCGCTGAAGAGCGCCTGGCGCTAACGACTGCCTATCCGGCCGTCATCGTCTGGCCGGCGGCCCACAGCCAACGCCCTTCGGCATTGCTGAAAACGCAAAGAGACCGGTAGTTCGCGCTGACATCCCGCCCACCAGATGTAAACTTGTCGTGCACGGTTAGCGTGGCCACGACAAAGCCCGCGAACTGTTTGATCTGGAGGTCACTGAACCGCTGTTCGGTGAATACGATTTTTCCGGAAACCGAGTAGGTGTCGAGGTAGCCGGCCTTGTCGAACGTCTTGCCGCCGGCGTTCACATAGATGAAATCGGGATGAAGCAATGCGGCCAGGTCGCCGGTGGCGCGGCGTACTACGGCGTCCGACTTTGCTGTCAAAATCCTCCGGATCTCGTCGACCGCCACCGTCCTAGGTCACCCGCTCCAGATAGCTCTGAAACACCCCGACATGCACGAAGGCCGGATCGGCTGAGTTCGGCCAAAGCTCCTCGGTGCTGAAGCGCACATCGTAGGTCGGCTCATCGGCAGCCTTCACGCCGTGCGCATGGGCATCGGGGAAGGGATAGGTCGGCGATTCGCTCACCACGACGCCGGTCTTGCCGCGGATGTATCCGGGCATGCGAACGTGGCCGGGCACGTAGTCGGTCTTCACCTTGACCCGGTCGCCCGGCTTGAAGTGCTCACGCGCCGCCACGTTCGAACGGCCCGGAGCACTGGGCGTCGACAGCGGGAAGGCGCCCTGGGCCCGGCGTTCCAGCTCCTCGCGAGTAAGGATTCCTTTTTCGACGCAGAGCGTCGCCAGACTCGTGAGCGAGCGTTCGTAGTAGCTGGCAGACAGATAGTGGCGCGGCTCCATGCGTTCAATGGCGTGGCGATACTCGTCCATGTTGAAGATGCCGAGCTTGACCGCGAGCGAGTAGAGGGCGTTGACCCGCTTCTCCCACGGCTCGTGGAAAGTCTCGGCCTTCAGCGAATAGCGGATGCGGCCGAAGCCCTGCCTGCCGCCAAGATCATGCATGCCGTCCATGGCTCGATCCTCGTCCTACAGGCGCGAAACGCCGATCATTGAATCCTTGGTCACGAGCTTGGCGAGCTTTTCCTCGGACCAGCCTGCCGTCTCGGTCGGACGCATGGGCAGCACCATGTAGCGGGTGTCCGCCGTGGTATCCCATACCCGGATCTCCATCTCGGCCGGCAGGTCGAGACCCAATTCCTTGAGCACGGTCCGGGACTGGCGCACGGCGCGGGCGCGGTACTCCAGATCTTTGTACCAATCCGGCGGCAGGCCGATGATCGAGAAGGCCGTGCACGAGCACAACGTGCAGCAGATGACATTGTGGACTGTCGACGTATTCTCCAGCACCACGAGATGGCGGTGATGGGGCGGCATGCTGAGCCCGAGTTCGATGACGGCGTCACGGCCGTTGGCCAAGAGGCGTTGCCGGAAAGCCGGGTCGGTCCAGGCCTTGGCCACGACACGGGCGCCGTTTTCCGGAACCCATTCTTCCTCGGCCAGGTGCTTGAACTCCTCGACAAACTCGCCGGGCTTCATGCCACGCTCGTCGAACGCGGCCTGGATGGCATCGACGCGTTTCTCCACGGAGGCAGTAGTCTGCTGGACGTGGCTCTGTTCGGGCATGGCCGTCACTCCCAAAATGATGCCGGCATTATAGAAAACCTTCACCCCCGCGTCACTTGCTCCGCGCGTTGGGCGCGGCTAGACAAGCCGCGCCCAATTAAGGAGTCCCGCCTGATGAGCGCCATCACCGAAATCCGCGCCCGCGAAATCCTCGACAGCCGGGGCAATCCCACGGTCGAGGTCGAAGTCGAACTCGAAAGCGGCGCGATGGGCCGAGCCGCCGTACCTTCAGGCGCCTCGACCGGCGCCCACGAGGCGGTCGAACTCCGTGACGGCGACAAGAAGCGCTATGGTGGCAAGGGCGTGCTCAAGGCCGTCGCCGCAGTGAATGCCGAGATCATGGACCTGCTGTCCGGGCTCGATGCGCTGGACCAGATCAAGATCGACCGGGCGATGATCGAGCTCGACGGCACGCCCAACAAGGGTCGGCTCGGCGCCAACGCGATTCTGGGCGTCTCGCTGGCCGTCGCCAAGGCGGCGGCCATGGACAGCGGCCTGCCGCTCTACCGCTATGTCGGCGGCAGCCAGGCCTCGGTGCTGCCGGTGCCGATGATGAACATTATCAACGGCGGCGCCCATGCCGACAATCCGATCGATATCCAGGAATTCATGATCATGCCGGTGAAGGCTGCGCGCTTCGCCGATGCGCTGCGCATGGGCTCGGAGGTGTTTCACGCCCTGCGTGGCCAGCTCAAGGACGCCGGTCACAACACCAATGTCGGCGATGAGGGCGGCTTTGCGCCGAACCTAGCCACGGCCGACGAGGCGCTGACCTTCATCATGAAGGCAATCGAGAAGGCCGGCTACAAGCCCGGCGTCGACATCATGCTGGCGCTCGATCCCGCCTCGACCGAGTTCTTCAAGAAGGGCAAGTACGAGATGGAAGGCGAGGGCAAGTCGTTCGATGCCGTCGGCATGGTCGACTATTACGCCGATCTCGTGAAGCGCTTCCCGATCGTGTCGATCGAGGACGGTATGGCCGAGGACGACATGAAGGGCTGGAAGACCATCACCGACAAGCTCGGCAAGAAAATCCAGCTCGTGGGCGACGATCTTTTCGTCACCAATCCCAAGCGCCTGGCCGACGGCATCAAGGACGGTCTGGCCAACGCCATCCTGATCAAGGTCAACCAGATCGGGACGTTGACGGAAACCATGGACGCCGTGGCGATGGCGCGGAACGCCAGCTATGGCGCGGTGATGTCGCACCGCTCGGGCGAGACCGAGGACGCCACGATCGCCGATCTCGCGGTCGCCACCAACTGCGGCCAGATCAAGACCGGATCGCTGTCGCGCTCGGACCGGCTAGCGAAGTACAATCAGTTGCTCCGAATCGAGGAGCAGCTCGGCACCCAGGGGCGTTACGCAGGAACGTCAACTCTCCGCACCTGAGATATCATTGACTAAGTCAATCAATTGATTGACCATGGCAACCTTCCAGGGAGGTTGCCATGGCAGCGTCTACGCTTGCGTCGCGCATCGAGGCGGTGCGCCGGTTCTCGCGCTTCTATACCCGCCGCATCGGGGTGCTCGAAGAGACCCTGCTGCACAGCCCGTTCACGTTGCCCGAGGGCCGGCTGGTCTACGAGATCGCCAACCGCGACCGGCCAGCGGCGCAGGAACTGTGCCGCGACCTCGCACTCGACCCGGGCTATGTCAGCCGGATGCTGCAGGGCCTCGAGACGCGAGGCTGCGTGGCACGCAAGCGCTCGGCGACTGACAAGCGCCAGACCGAGCTGACGCTGACGGCCAAGGGCCAGCGCCTGTGGGGCGCGATGAACGAGCAGTCGCGCCAGGACATTGCGAACTTGCTGGCCGATCTTCCTGTCGCCCGCCAGGAAAAGCTGGTGAAGGCACTGGAGACGGTCGAGCAGATGCTCGACGAGCCGCCAGAGACGCGCGCGCCGTTTACTTTGCGGCCGCACCAGCCCGGCGACATGGGCTGGATCATCCGCCGCCAGACCCAACTCTACGCCAGCGAGTTCGGTTGGGACGGCAGCTTCGAGGCGATGCTGGCCGACATCGCCGGCAAGTTCGTCGCCAAATTCAATCCCGGAACCGACAATTGCTGGATCGCCGAGCGCAACGGCGAGATCGCAGGCTCGGTGTTCCTGGTCCAGGCAAGCAAAGGTACGGGCCAACTCCGCATGCTCTATGTCGAACCGTCGGCGCGGGGGCTGGGGATCGGCCAGCGGCTGGTCGAGGAGTGCATCGGCGACGCCCGCGCCAAGGGCTACAAAAAGCTGATGCTATGGACCAACGACATCCTGGTCTCGGCGCGCAAGATCTACATCGCGGCGGGCTTCCGGTTGGTGAAGGAAGAGCGGCACGACAGCTTTGGCAAGAAGCTGGTCGGCCAATACTGGATTCGCGACCTGTGACGAGGCCAGGCCCGCTGTGGGCAGCCGCCGGCACGGGGATCCAGGTCGGTGCCGCGATGGTGGCGACGCGCTACGTCGTCGACGCGGCCGGGCCGGCATCGCTGGGCTTCCTGCGCTACTTCGTCGGCTTGCTGTGCCTCGCGCCGGCACTGCTGCTGGCGCCCTGGAGACACATCGCGGGGCGCGACCTGTTGCCGATCGCCCTGCTCGGTGTTGGGCAGTTCGGCCTGCTGATCGTGCTTCTCAATTATTCGTTGCTGCACATTCCGGCCGGTCGGGCCTCGCTGCTCTTTGCGACTTTCCCTTTGATGACCATGCTGCTGTCGGCATTGCTGGGACGGGAAGAGATGACGCGACGGAAGGTCGCCGGCTCGCTGCTTACCTTCCTGGGGGTCGTGGTGGCGCTGGGCGGCGCGGCGCTCGCGCCCGACTCGGAGCAGGGCTCGCCGTGGCTCGGGACGCTGGCGGCACTCGGAGCGGCTCTCTGTGGCGCTGTGTGCTCGGTTTGCTATCGCCCCTACGTCGCGCGCTATTCAGCACTGCACGTGACGGCCTTCGCGATGCTCGCCGCTGTCCTCATGCTCGGCGTACTGGCCGCTTATGAAGGCTTCTTCACCAGCATGCCGCGCTTCAGCCTGGAGGAGGGTGCGGCGATCGTCTTCATCGGCGTATCGAGCGGTGTTGGCTTCTTCCTCTGGGTTTATGCGCTGGGTCACGCGCCACCCACACTCGTCACGATGTTCCTGGCCCTTGGCCCGGTGACCGCCGCACTGGGCGGCACGCTTCTGCTCGGCGAGGAGATGCCGCTTGCGGCCATGCTTGGTCTCGCCACCGTGCTCGGCGGTCTCTGGCTGGCGCTAAGGCCTTTGAAATAAACGAAAATTCTTGACTTCGAACCACAACATGTTGCCATATAGGAACGGGAACGCAGCATATGTTGTTGAGACCGCGTCAAATTTTGGCTCCCATCGTCTTTGCGACGGTGTTTGGCTATTTCGGTTACCACCTCGTGAACGGTGATCGCGGCTTGCTGGCCATGGCCCACCTTCAACGCGAAGTTTTGGTCGCCGAACAGAATCTCGCCGAAGCCGAGGCGACGCGAAAGATCTGGGAGCGGCGGGTGGCGGCACTGCGCAACCAGAGTCTCGATCCCGACATGATGGACGAGCGCGCGCGTATCCTTCTCAATTTTGCGCGCAAGGATGACACGATCATCTTCACGCCGACGCGCTGAAGAGGCATCGCAAAGCGGTCTGCCGAAAGAAACTGTCCGGCGCATCCATCCGTTTGCAAACAATCGCTCAATTGCTGCGGTGCACCCGGCCGCTATCTGATTTTTTCCTGCTAGATCAACAACATCGGCATGAGCGATGCTATAAGCCGGAGCGGGGCTACTGAGGGGAATGCTATGGCGAAGCCGGCCGTTAAGCCGAAGGTCGAATCTCTTCCCGTCAAATCGAAGGTGTCCCCCAAGTCATCTGGGCCCGGCGACAACAGCGCGAGTGCCGAAGAGCTCAAGTCCTACTACCGCGACATGCTCCTCATCCGCCGCTTCGAAGAGCGGGCGGGACAGCTCTACGGCATGGGCCTGATCGGTGGCTTCTGCCACCTCTACATCGGCCAGGAAGCCGTCGTGGTCGGCATGCAGGCCAATGTGCGCGACAAGGACGCCGTTATCACCTCTTACCGCGACCATGGCCACATGCTGGCCTGCGGCATGGACCCCAAGGGCGTGATGGCCGAGCTGACCGGCCGCAGCGGCGGCTATTCCAAGGGCAAGGGCGGCTCGATGCACATGTTCAGCCGCGAGAAGAGCTTTTACGGCGGCCACGGCATCGTCGGCGCCCAGGTGCCGATCGGCACGGGCCTGGCCTTCGCGCACAAATACAACGGCGCCAAGAACGTCTCGCTCACCTACTTCGGCGACGGCAGCGCCAACCAGGGCCAGGTCTACGAGGCCATGAACATGGCCGCCCTCTGGAAGCTGCCGGTCGTCTATATCATCGAGAACAACCACTACGGCATGGGCACGTCGGTCGAGCGGGCCTCCGCGACGACCGAACTCTATCGCCACGGCGAGGCCTTCGGCATTCCGGGCGAGCGCGTCGATGGCATGGACGTGCTGGCGGTTCGCGCCGCCGGTGAAAAGGCCATCGAACACGCAAGAAGCGGAGCGGGACCCTACATCCTCGAGATGCAGACCTATCGCTATCGTGGCCATTCGATGAGCGATCCGGCCAAGTACCGCACCAAGGAGGAAGTCGACAAGTATCGCAATGAACGCGATCCGATCGATCACCTGCGCAAGCGCCTGCTCGACAGCAAGATTCTCGACGAAGCGGCGCTGAAGGCGATCGACACCGAGCTGCGCAAGATCGTAAACGATGCTGCCGAATTCTCCCAGCACAGCCCCGAGCCCGATCCGGCGGAGCTGTGGACCGACATTCTGGTTGGAGCCTGATTCATGTCCATTCAGGTTCTGATGCCTGCGCTGTCCCCGACCATGACCGAGGGCAAGCTCGCCAAATGGCACGTGAAGGTGGGCGACGTCGTAAAGTCAGGTCAGGTGCTCTGCGAGATCGAAACCGACAAGGCGACGATGGAAGTCGAAGCGGTCGATGAAGGCACCGTCGCCAAGATCCTGATCGAGGAGGGCGCCGAGGGCGTGGCGGTCAACACGCCGATCTGCCTGCTCGCCGGTGACGGCGAGAGCGCCGAAGACGCTGCGAAAGCCGCACCAGCGGTAGCGCCTGCATCGACTCCCAAGGCGGAAGCGCCGGCAGCTCCGGCGCCCGTCGCAAGCGCCGCACCGGCTGCTGCGTCGGTGGCTGCTGAGCCCGAATGGAAAGGCAAGACCGTCCACATCACGGTGCGCGAGGCGCTGCGCGACGCGATGGCCGAGGAGATGCGCAAGGACGGCAAGGTCTTCCTGATGGGCGAGGAAGTCGCGCAATATCAGGGTGCCTACAAGATCAGCCAGGGACTGCTGGAAGAGTTCGGTGACAAGCGCGTCATCGACACGCCGATCACCGAGCACGGCTTTGCCGGTCTCGGCGTCGGCGCCGCCTTCGGCGGTCTGAAGCCGATCGTCGAGTTCATGACCTTCAACTTCGCCATGCAGGCGATGGACCAGATCATCAATTCGGCCGCCAAGACGCACTACATGTCCGGTGGCCAGATGACCTGTCCGATCGTGTTTCGTGGCCCCAATGGCGCCGCCTCGCGGGTCGCCGCCCAGCATTCGCAATGCTACGCGAGCTGGTACGCCCATGTGCCGGGCCTGCGCGTCGTGGCGCCATGGAGCGCCGCCGATGCCAAGGGCCTGCTCAAGGCCGCCATCCGCGATCCAAATCCGGTGATCTTCCTCGAGAACGAGATCCTCTACGGCCAATCCTTCGACGTGCCGGAAGACCCGGAATTCGTCCTGCCGATCGGCAAAGCCAAGGTCGAGCGGGTCGGAAAGGACGTCACCATCGTGGCCTTCTCGATCATGGTCGGAAAGGCGCTGCAAGCCGCCGAGGAACTGGCCAAGCAGGGCGTCGACGCCGAAGTCATCAATCTGCGCAGCCTGCGGCCGTTCGACACCGCGACGATCGTCAACTCTGTGAAGAAGACCAACCGGCTCGTATCGGTCGAAGAGGGTTGGCCGTTCGCCGGCATCGGCTCGGAACTCGCAGCCATCGTCATGGAGCATGCCTTCGACTGGCTCGATGCGCCGATGAAGCGCGTCGCGGGCCTCGATGTGCCACTGCCCTATGCTGCCAATCTAGAGAAGCTCGCCCTGCCGCAATCGAGCCATATCGTCGAGGCCGCTCGCGCGGTCTGCAATCGCTGACGCGGGAAGGGTAGGGCCATGGCCATCAATATCCTGATGCCCGCACTGTCGCCGACAATGACGGAGGGCAAGCTCGCCAAATGGCACGTGAAGGTGGGTGACACCATCAAGTCCGGCCAGGTGATGTGCGAGATCGAGACCGACAAGGCGACGATGGAAGTCGAGGCCGTCGATGAAGGCCGGGTCGGCCAGATCGTCGTGCCCGAAGGAACGGAAGGCGTGAAGGTGAACGCCGTCATCGCGATCCTCCTGGAGGAAGGCGAGAAGGCAGTGCCTGCCGGTGCGCCCGCTGCTCCCGCAGCGGCACCCGCCGCAGCGCCAGCACCTGTTGCGGCCAAGTCTGCGGCGCCAGAGCCTGTCGCACCGGCGGCACTCGTCGCCGCGGCGGCACCTTCGGGCGCGCGCGTCTTCGCTTCGCCACTCGCCAAGCGCATCGCGGCCGACAAGGGACTCGATCTGTCCCGGATCAAGGGCAGCGGTCCGGGTGGACGTATCGTCAAGGCCGACGTCGAGCAGGCCAAGCCGGGGGCGGCGCCCGCAGCCGCGCCCGCACCCAAGGCGGCACCGGCCTTCACACCGCAGCCGATCCTGGCGGCCCCGGGCGACACGCGTATCCCTCACACCGCGATTCGCAAGGTGATCGCGCGGCGCATGCTCGAGTCCAAGCAGCAGGTGCCGCACTTCTACCTGACGGTGGAACTCGAGATCGATGCCCTGCTGGCCGCACGCCAGGCGATCAATGCGGTGACCGAGAAGAAGGGCGCCAAGGTCTCGGTCAACGACATGGTGATCAAGGCCTGTGCCAAGGCACTGCGCGATCATCCGGAATGCAACGCCTCGTGGGCCGAGGACGAGATGATCCAGTACGGCGCCGTCGACATCTCGGTCGCCGTTGCGACCGATCGCGGCCTGATCACGCCGATCGTGCGCAACGCCGACATGAAGGGCCTGGCCCAGATCGCGGTGGAGATGAAGGATCTGGCGGCCCGCGCCAAGATCGGCAAGCTGAAGCTGGAAGAGTTCCAGGGCGGTGGTTTCACCATCTCCAACCTCGGCATGTTCGGCGTGAAGGATTTCGCCGCCATCATCAACCCGCCTCAGGCCATGATCCTGGCCGTCGGTGCGGGCGAGGAGCGGGTGGTCGTGCGCAAGGGCCAGATGGTCGTGCGCAACATGATGAGCTGCACGCTGGCGGTCGATCATCGCGTCGTCGACGGCGCGATGGGCGCTCAGTATCTCCAGACGTTGCGTGCCTATGTCGAGCAGCCGGCCGCGATGCTGGCCTAGGAGCGAGCCGTGGCCGAAACCAATTTCGACATCATCGTCGTCGGCGGTGGACCGGGCGGTTATGTAGCCGCCATCCGCGCCGCCCAGCTCGGACTGAAAACCGCCGTCGTCGAGCGCGAGCACATGGGCGGCATTTGCCTCAACTGGGGCTGCATTCCGACCAAGGCGCTGCTGCGCACGTCCGAGGTCTACAGCCTGATCAAACACGCTGATTCGTTCGGCCTGTCGGTGAAGGACGTCTCGTTCGACGCCAAGAAGATCGTCGAGCGGTCGCGCAAGGTTTCTAACCAGCTGAGCAGCGGCGTCTCGATGCTGATGAAGAAGAACAAAATCACGGTGTTCGATGGCACGGCCAAGCTCGCGGGCACGGGCAAGATCGCCGTCGCGATGAAGGACAAGAGCAGCGCCACGCTCACCTGCAAGAACGTGATCCTGGCCACTGGCGCCCGCGCACGGCAGCTTCCGGGCCTCGAGACCGACGGCAAGCTAGTCTGGAGCTACAAGGAAGCGATGGTGCCGCCGGAGTTTCCGAAGTCGCTGCTGGTGATCGGCTCCGGCGCGATCGGCATCGAGTTCGCGAGCTTCTACCGGACCATGGGCGCCGAGGTGACGGTCTGCGAAGTGCTTGACCGTATTCTGCCTGTCGAAGACGCCGAGGTGTCCACCTTTGCCAAGCGCGCCTTCGAGAAGCAGGGCATGAAGATTCTCACGAGCGCCACCGTGTCGAACCTGACGAAGGGCGCCAACAACGTCACCGCGACCATCACGGTCGGCGGCAAAGCCGAGCAGATCACCGTCGATCGCGTGATCAGCGCCGTCGGCATCGTGGGCAATGTCGAGAACCTGGGTCTCGAAGGCACCAACGTGAAGGTCGAGAAGACCCACATCGTGATCGACCAGTGGGGTTTCACCGGTGAGCCCAACGTTTATGCCATCGGCGATGTTGCCGGCCCGCCGTGGCTCGCGCACAAGGCGATGCATGAGGGTGTGCTGGTGGTCGAGAAGATCGCCGGTGTGAAGGGCGTGCACCCGATGAAGACCGAGAACATCCCGGGCTGCACCTACTGCCAGCCGCAGGTCGCCAGCATCGGCCTGACCGAGGCCGCGGCCAAGGCCAAGGGCCTGCAGCTCAAGGTCGGCAAGTTCCCGTTCATCGGCAACGGCAAGGCGATTGCCCTTGGTGAGCCCGAGGGCTTCATCAAGACGATCTTCGACGCCAAGACCGGCGAGCTGCTGGGCGCCCATATGATCGGCGCCGAAGTCACCGAGCTGATCCAGGGCTACAGCATCGCCAAGACGCTGGAGACCACGGAGGCCGAGCTCATGGCGACGGTTTTCCCGCACCCGACCTTGTCGGAGATGATGCACGAGTCGGTACTGGCGGCGTACGGCCGGACGCTCCATATCTAGGCCGTCATGGACGGATCGCACGACAAGTTCCCCCTGAGCCGCGCCGAACGCCATCCCGAGAAGGCGCACCGGCCGGACAACCCGATCCAGCGCAAGCCGGACTGGATCCGCGTGCGCGCGCCCAACTCGCCGGAATATGCCGAGACCAAGCGGCTGATGCGAGAGTTTGGCCTGACGACGGTCTGCGAAGAGGCAGCCTGCCCGAACATCGGGGAGTGCTGGAAGCAGAAGCACGCCACTTTCATGATCATGGGCGAGACCTGTACGCGGGCCTGCGCCTTCTGCAACGTCGCCACCGGCAGGCCGGGCGCGCTCAATCCGCACGAGCCAGCCAATATCGCCCAGGCGGTCGGCAGGCTCGGTCTCGGCCACGTCGTCGTCACCTCCGTCGATCGCGACGATCTGGATGACGGCGGGGCAGGGCATTTCGCCGAAGTGATCACAGCCCTGCACGCCTCGGCACCCAATACGACCGTCGAGATTCTAACGCCCGACTTCATGCGCAAGACCGGCGCCATCGAGACCGTGGTGGCGGCGCGGCCCGACGTCTTCAACCACAATCTCGAGACGGTGCCGCGGCTCTATCCGACGATCCGGCCCGGCGCCCGCTACTTCACGTCACTGCAGCTGCTGGCGAAAGTGAAGGAGATCGATCCGTCGATGTTCACCAAGTCCGGCCTGATGGTCGGCCTCGGCGAGACGCGCGAGGAGATCCTGCAGGTGATGGATGATCTGCGCGCGGCCGATGTCGACTTCCTGACAGTCGGTCAGTACCTGCAGCCCACGCCCAAGCACGCAGCCCTCGACCGTTTCTGGACGCCGGCGGAGTTCGACGAACTGGCAAAGCTCGCCCGGGCGAAAGGGTTCCTGATGGTCTCGGCGTCGCCGCTCACGCGGTCGAGCTATCACGCGGGCGACGATTTCGCGCGACTGCGCGCCGCCAGGTCGGAGCGGCTGGCCGCGCTGGCGCGGGCCTGACCGACCCTTGCCGACCCGCCACGCCGAACGCCGCCTCGTCGGCCATGCGCCGATGCAGCTGTTCGATCTTGTGGCCGACGTTGCCCGCTATCCCGAGTTCCTGCCGTGGTGCCAGGCCGGCCGCATCCGGCAGCGCGAGAGTCCGACCGTCGAGATCGCCGAGTTGGCGATCGGCTTCGGGCCTTTCCACGAGAAGTTCGTTTCCCGTGTCGAACTCGCGCCGGATTTTCCTGCGGGCCCGCGCATCGACACGACGGGGATCGAGGGGCCCTTCAGGCTGCTGACCAGCCGCTGGACGTTTCAGCCCGACCCTCGCGGCACGATGATCGACTTCGAGCTCGAATTCGACTTTCGCTCGATGCTGCTGCAGCAGACGGTTCGCCTGCTCTTCGCGGAGGCCGTCAGGCGAATGGTCTCGGCCTTCGAGGCCCGCGCGCTGCAGCTCTACGGCAAGCCTAGCGCTCGGCCAGCGACGCCAGCATCGCAAGCGCGGTAATGACCGAGACCCGGCGGATCGCGTCGCGGTCACCCGGGAAGATGTGGCGTTCGGCAATCGGCTCGTGGCCTTTCCGAACGGCCGCCAGATGGACCAATCCGACCGGCTTTTCTTCAGTGCCGCCGCCCGGACCGGCGACACCGGTCACAGATATCGCGATATCAGCCAGGGAATGGGCGAGGGCGCCTGCCGCCATTGCGCGGGCCACGGGTTCGCTCACCGCGCCATGGCCGAGCAGCGCATCCCAGGATACGCCCAGCATCTCCCGCTTGGCTTCGTTGGCGTAGGTGACGAAGCCGCGTTCGACGACGTCGGACGAGCCCGCGATGGCCGTGAGGGCGGCAGCGACCAGACCGCCGGTGCAGGACTCTGCCGTGACGACCTTCAGCTTGCGCTTGCGACAAGCAACCAGCACATGCTCGGCCGCCGATCTGATTTCGTGATCGAACATGCGAACCTCTACCTTCTCGGCACTTCGACGGTCGCGACCGCTTGGGCCGCGATGCCCTCGCGGCGGCCGGTGAACCCCAACCCTTCCGTGGTCGTCGCCTTCACGCTCACGCGGTCGCGCTCGATGCCGGCGATGCGGGCGATGCTGTCGATCATGCCGTCGCGGTGGGGGCCGACGCGCGGAGCCTCGCAGATCACGGTGAGATCGAGATGGACGATGCGGCCGCCGCGCTCCGCAAGGAGCCCGATGGCGTGACGCAGAAAGCGATCGGACGAGGCGCCGCGCCATTGCGGGTCCGACGGCGGGAAATGCTTGCCGATATCGCCGGCGCCTATGGTGCCCAGGATGGCATCGGTCAGCGCATGCAGCGCCACATCCGCATCGGAATGACCGCTGAGCGTGTGAGTATGCGGAATGGCAATGCCGCCCAGCATGACGGCGTTGCCAGGCCCGAAACCATGGACGTCGAACCCCAGCGCAGTGCGCGTTTCCATCGTCGATGCCCGCCGCAGATCCTCGACCGTGGTGATCTTCGGGTTATCGCCGCTGCCCGCCACCATGACAACTTTTAGACCCGCGCGTTCGGCGACGGCGGCATCGTCGGTGAGGGCGGTCGACTCATCGGCGCCAAGGGCGGCGGCCGCACGATGCGCCTTAAGCAGCGGCGCGAAGCGAAAGATCTGGGGGGTCTGCGCCCGCCAGATATGGTGGCGGGGGACTGTCTCGTAGATGACGCCGTGTTCGGCAGCGCGCTTCAGCGTATCGGCAAGCGCGACGCCCAGGATCGCGCCGTCGATGCCCGGTGCCGCCGCTGCGTCGAGACAGCGGGCAATATCGGCGGGTCGAACGAAAGGGCGTGCGCCATCGTGGATGGCAACGAAGTCGGGTGGAGCGCCGGCCAGCACCTCCAGCCCCTTCAGGACCGAAAGCTGCCGGCTCGCGCCGCCAAGGACCGGCGGCGGCAGGTCGAAGCCGACAGCCGAGGCCTGGTAGTGAGGCTCATCGCCCGGGGCGATCACGACCTGGAGGCCGCTGATGCCGGGGGCAGCCCGCAAAGCGCTGAGGGTGTGCCGCAGGACCGGCTTGCCATCCAAAAGCGCATATTGCTTGGGCAGGGGGCCGCCAAAACGGCTGCCGCGGCCGGCGGCGACGATCAGGGCGGTACAGGTGGGCACCGCCGGTTAATAACACTGCGAAAAGGGGTGCGCACTTCAGACGCTTGCAGAAGGGGGCTGGACTCGGTATTGCTCGCTCAATTATTGTGCACTGCACAAGATGCCTATTAACTGAGCAAGAGAAATGGCCAGCGTTCCGCGACTCCACCCCGTCGATATCGGTCCGGTCCGTCTCGAGGACCCCGTCATTCTGGCGCCGATGTCAGGGGTTACCGACATGCCTTTCCGCCGGATGGTGAAGCGCGGCGGCGCGGGCCTGGTCGTGTCGGAGATGATCGCCTCGGCGGCGATGGTGCGCGAGAACCGCAAGACTCTCCTGATGGCCAAGAATTCGCCGGAAGAGTTCCCGATGTCGGTCCAGCTCGCCGGCTGCGAGCCCGCAGTGATGGCCGAAGCGGCCAAGCTGAACGAGGACCGGGGCGCCGCCATCATCGACATCAACTTCGGCTGTCCGGTGAAGAAGGTCGTGAACGGCCATGCCGGCTCCTCGCTGATGCGCGACGAGGTCCATGCCGCGAAGATCCTCGAAGCCACGGTCAAGGCCGTGAAACTGCCGGTGACGCTCAAGATGCGCACGGGCTGGGACGAGACCAATCGCAATGCGCCCAACCTCGCGCGCATCGCCGAGGCTTGCGGCATCCGGATGCTGACCGTGCACGGCCGCACGCGGTGCCAATTCTACGAAGGCCACGCCGACTGGGCGTTCGTCGCCAACGTCAAGGCCGCGACCAAGCTGCCGGTGATCGTGAACGGTGACATCAACACGCTCGACGACGTCGATCAGGCATTGGCCCAATCGGGTGCCGACGGCGTCATGATCGGCCGCGGCGCCTATGGCCGGCCCTGGTTCCTCAACCAGGCCATCCACTATCTGCGGACCGGTGAACGGCTTCCCGATCCGCCGCTCGCGGAGCAGTACGCCATCGTGCGCGCCCACTACGAATCGATGCTCGAGCACTATGGCCTCGAAACCGGCGTGCGCATGGCACGCAAGCATCTCGGCTGGTATTCCAAGGGCCTGCCGGCGTCGGCCGACTTCCGCGGCGCGGTCAATCGCGAGCCCGATCCGGCCAAGGTGCGGGCCATGCTCGCCGCCTTCTTCCTTCCCGCACTGGATCGGCAGGCGGCCTAGCATGTCGCTCCGTCCGCTCAAGCGCTCCAACTCATCGCCAGAGCTGTTCTCTGCATCGATCCTCGATTCGCTTTCGGAGGCGATAGTGGTGGTCGACGCCGGCCGGCTCATCCAATACGCCAATCTTTCCGCCGAACAATTCTTCGGGGTCGGGCGCGCGCGTCTCGTCGGCCATCCGCTGGTCGAGTTCGTGCCGGAAGATACGCCACTCTTCTCGCTGCTCGAGCAGGTACAGGTAAGCGGCGGCGCGGTGGCGGAGAACGGCATCACGCTGGCCTCGCCTCGTATCGGGACCCGGTTTTGCGCGCTTCGCCTTTCGCCGGTCGCCGACAGCGACGGGTTGATCGCGGTGTCGCTGGTCGAGCAAACGATCGCGCGCAACATCGATCGGCAGATGTCGCACCGCAGTGCTGCGCGTTCGGTGAGTGCACTTGCCGCCATGCTGGCACACGAGGTCAAGAATCCACTGTCGGGCATCCGTGGCGCCGCCCAGCTTCTCGAACAGTCGGTTCCCGACAGCGACCGCGAGCTGACCAGCCTGATCTGCGAGGAAACCGACCGGATCGTGGCGCTGGTCGACCGGATGGAGGCATTCGCCGACGGGCGTCCGATCGACCGCGGTCCGATCAACATTCACCAGGTGCTGAATCACGTTCGCCGCCTGTCCGAAAACGGCTTCGGCAAGGGCGTAAGGTTCATCGAGACCTACGACCCGTCGTTGCCTGAGGTCCATGGCGATCGCGATCAACTCATCCAGGTGTTCCTCAACCTGGTGAAGAATGCCTGCGAGACCCCCGGCGACGGCGAGCGCGAGATCGAGCTTTCGACCGGCTTCCGCCATGGCCTGCGACTGGCAGTTCCGGGGCAACAGGCGAGGGTCAACCTGCCTCTGGTCGTTTCGGTCCGCGACAACGGCCGCGGCGTGCTCGATGAGATCCGCGCCCACATGTTTGACGCTTTCGTGACCAACAAGCCAACGGGAACCGGCCTGGGTCTTGCATTGGTGGCCAAGATCATCAACGACCACGGCGGGGCCATCGAATTCGACAGCGAGCCCGGCCGAACAACTTTCCGAGTGATGCTGCCGATGCAATTCCCCCAGACCGCCCCATGAGCACTTCCGCGACAATTCTTATCGCCGACGACGATCGCGCGATCCGCACGGTGCTGCATCAGGCGCTGGGACGCCAGGGCCACACCGTGCGCAGTACTGGCACCGCCGCGACGCTGTGGCAGTGGGTCCAGGAGGGCGAGGGCCAACTTGTCATCACCGATGTCGTCATGCCGGACGAGAACGGCCTCGACCTCGTACCGCGTATCCGCAAACTCCGGCCGGATCTGCGCATCATCGTGATGAGCGCCCAGTCGACGCTCCTGACGGCGGTGCGCGCCACCGAACGAGGCGCATTCGAATATCTGCCGAAGCCGTTCGATCTCAACGAGCTGGTTTCGGTGGTGAATCGGGCGCTCTCGGCGCCTGCCTCATCGATGCCGCGCGGCGCGCATCCGCCAGAGGAGAGCGAACGCCTGCCGCTGATCGGGCGGTCTGCCGCGATGCAGGAGATCTACCGCGCCCTGGCCCGGCTGATGTCGACCGACCTCACGGTGATGGTATCGGGCGAATCGGGTACCGGTAAGGAGCTGGTTGCGCGGGCGTTGCACGACTACGGCAAGCGCCGCAAGGGACCTTTCGTGGCCCTCAATATGGCCGCCATCCCGCGCGAGCTGATCGAAAGCGAATTGTTCGGGCACGAGCGCGGAGCCTTCACCGGCGCCGTGCAGCGCTCGTCAGGCAAATTCGAACAGGCCTCCGGCGGCACGCTGTTCCTCGACGAGATCGGCGACATGCCGCCCGAGGCGCAGACCCGCCTGCTGCGCGTCCTGCAGGAAGGCGAATACATGACGGTCGGTGGCCGAACGCCGATCAAGGCCAATGTCCGCATCGTGGCCGCCACTCATCGCGATCTCCGTCGCCTGATCCAGCAAGGGCTGTTCCGCGAGGATCTGTTCTACCGCCTCAACGTGGTGCCGATCCGGCTGCCGCCGCTGCGCGAGCGTCTCGACGACATTCCTGAACTGACCAACCATTTCCTGCGCGCCGCGACCATGGACGGCCTGCCGACCAAGGTGTTGTCGACGGACGCCATGGCACGCCTGCGCCAGCATCGCTGGCCGGGCAACGTGCGCGAGCTGGAAAACCTGGTCCGCCGCCTGTCAGCGCTCTACTCGGAAGAGGTGATCGGCGTCGAGACCATAGAGTCGGAGCTTGCCGACGCTGTCCAGACGCCGGAATTCGAGCCCGCAAGCGCCGGTCCGGCGCAAGCCGACGCCTCCCTGACCGACGCCATGGACCGCCACCTGCAGGCCCTCTTTGCCGCCCACGGCGACCGGCTGCCGCCGGACGGCATGTACGATCGTGTCATTTCCGAGGTCGAGCGGCCGCTCCTGGCGCTGGCGCTCGGGGCAACGCGCGGGAATCAGTTGCGCGCTGCCCGTCTCCTGGGGCTCAATCGCAATACGTTGCGCAAGAAAATAAAGGACCTCGACGTCCCAGTGGTTCGTACGCCGCAGGTTCGCCGAGGCGGGTGACT
>CAMARK010000024.1 GCA_945860205.1 Reyranella massiliensis 521
CCCGCCCTTGAGTGGCGCGCTCCTTTGAACGAATGTTCAGGTTTGTATTCCTCATCTTTCTCTAGGCTCCGAGATCCGAGGCGACGGCGCGGCGCTGTTCGGCGCTCACCTGGACGTCGGCGCCAAACCACGCCTTGAAGCCCATCCGGCCCTGGTGCAGCAGCATGCCGAGGCCGTCGACACAGCGATTGCCGCGCGCTCGTGCCTTGGCCAGTAACTCGGTCTCGAGCGGGATGTAGACGATGTCGTTCACCACCGCGTCCTTGGGTAGCCTGGTGAGATCGATCTCGAGCGGCGGCTTGCCGGTCATGCCGAGTGCTGCCGTGTTGACCAGCAGCGTCGCGCCGTCGAGCCTCTCCGAGCGCTCGTCCCAGCGTTCGATGGCGATGCGGCGGCCGTCACGCGGCGTGAAGGCGAGGCCGAGCTGGATGGCGCTCTCCTGCGTGCGGTTGATCAGGCGCAGTTCCGGGACGCCCGCATCCATCAGGGTCGCCACGACGGCGCGGGCGGCGCCGCCGGCGCCCAGTACGACGACCGGGCCCGCGTCGGCTTTCCACTCCGGCGCGCTGGCGCGGAGATGGGCGAGGAAACCGAAGCCGTCGCTGTTGCGGCCCTGCAGTGTGCCGTCGGCCTGCTTGATCACTGTGTTGACCGCGCCGATCCGCGCTGCGGCGGGATCGATGCGGTCGAGCAGCGGCATGATGTCGATCTTGTGCGGCAGGGTGAGATTGCAGCCGCGCGCGTTGGGCGTGCGCTTAAGGAAGGCCACCAGCTCCTCCAGTGCGGCGTGCTTGGGCTCGACCGGGAGGCGGCCATAGTGCCCCTCGATACCGTGCTGCTTCAGCCAGTAGCCGTGCAGCGCCGGCGAGCGCGAATGCTCGACCGGCCAGCCGACGATGGCGGCGAAGGGTCTGCCCTGTGCTTCGGCCAAGAGTTGATCGTAAGGGTTCGTGGGAGAATTCATGCCGCTTTCTCCAGGTCGATGCCGTGGTCCGCCAGGAACGACAGCAGCGGCAGCAAGGGCAGGCCGAGAATGGTGAAGTAATCGCCGTCGACGCGGCTGAACAGATGCGCTCCCAGCCCTTCGAGCTGGTAAGCGCCCACCGAGGTCGTCACCTGCTCGCCGGCCCGCGCGAGATAGGCGTCGACGAAGGAGTCGGTAAGCGGCCGCATGGTGAGCCGGGCGCGCTCGTTGCAGTGCCACAGGCGCACGCCGGCGCGCGCCACCACCACCGACGAACAAAGCTCATGGGTCTGGCCGGCGAGCGCCAGGAGCTGCTGGCGGGCGGCGGCCAGGGTCGGCGGCTTGTCGAACTGGCGGCCATTGCAGGCCAGCGTCGAATCGGCGCCGATCACCATGGCCGCGGGATGCCGGGCCGAGACCCGCTTCGCCTTGAGCTCGGCCAGCGTCTCGGCGACGTCCTGCGGCGAGGCGCGCTCGCCGAGCAGGCTGAGCTTGACCTCGTCCTCGTCGACACCCGACGGCTCGATATCGAAGACAAGCCCGGCGTTGGTGAGGAGCTGGCGCCGCGAGGCGCTGGCTGAGGCGAGGATGAGCGCGGGAACGGGCATGATCGGTGACGCTTACGCGGGTTCGAGGCGGTACAGGCCACCGTCATTGACGTGGGTGACGACATAGAGGAGCCCGTCGGGGCCCTGGCGCACGTCGCGGATATAGGGAAGGCGGCCGACGAGCAACCGCTCCTCGCCGCGATAGCGCTCGCCGTCGAGTTCGATGCGGAACAGCGCCTCGTTCGACAATGCGCCGGTGAAGGCCGAGCCTCGCCAGCCCGGGAACCGTTGGCCGGTGTAGAAGCAAAGGCCCGAGGGCGAGATCGATGGCACCCAGACGCGCACCGGGTCCTGCATGCCGGGCAGGCTCTTGTGGTCGCTGATCTTGGCGCCGCTGTAGTCGATGCCGTGGGTGACGAGCGGCCAGCCATAGTTGGCGCCTGAAGTGAGCAGGTTGAGTTCATCGCCGCCGCGCGGGCCATGCTCGACCAGCCACATCCGGCCGCTGTCGGGGTTCATCGCCAGGCCCTGCGGGTTGCGGTGGCCGTAGGTGAAGATTTCCGGTCGGGCGCCGGCCCGGCCGACGAAGGGATTGTCGGAGGGTACCGAGCCGTCGTCGCGAAGGCGGATCACCTTGCCGCCGAGATCGCCGAGATCCTGGGCGCGGCGCATCTGGTAGCGCTCGCCCGTCGTTACGTACATCAATCCGTCACGGTCGAAGGCGATGCGCGAGCCGAAATGCAGGCCGCCCGAGGTGCGCGGCAGGGCCTCGAAGATCGGCGTCACGTTGCGCAAGCCCCCGTCGGTGAACTCGGCCCGTGCCACCACGGTGGCGGCGCCGCCGGCACCCTCCGCCGAATAGGACAGGTACAGCACGCGGTTGCGCACGAACTCCGGATGCAGGCAGACGTCGAGCAGGCCGCCCTGGTTGCTGGCGTAGACTTTCGGCACGCCGCCCAGCGGCGTGCGCTCCAGCCGCCCGTTGGAGAACAGGCGCAGGCGGCCGGGCCGTTCGGTGATCAGCAGCCGTCCGTCGCGCAGGAAGGCAATGCTCCAGGGCTGCTCGAGATCGCGGCTGAGCGTCGTCAGGCGGTACGCTGCCTTGGCGCTCCGGGTGACATCCTGCGCATGGGCTAAAGTCGGTACGGCGAGCCCGGCGGCGGCTGAGGCGGTGAGGAAACGACGGCGGCGCATAGACCCTCGGGGCAGCAGGGATGTGTGCCAGCCTGGCCGGGCTGGCGCGCGGGATGCCGGTCACTATACTCGACCGCCGCAACCAGCCCCATAACCGTAAGGGGACTTTCCGTGATCGACCGCTTCCTGCGCACCGGCATCTTTCTCGCGCCGTTCCACACGCTCGACGAGAATCCGACGCTTGCCATCGAGCGCGACATGGAACTGGTCCAGCATCTGGACCGGCTGAACTATCACGAGGCCTGGATCGGCGAGCATCATTCCGGCGGCTTCGAGATCATCGCCTCGCCGGAAATGTTCATTGCCGCCGCGGCCGAGCGCACCCGGCACATCCGCCTCGGCACCGGTGTCGTGTCGCTGCCCTACCACAACCCGTTCATGCTCGCTTCGCGCATGACCCAGCTCGACCACATGACGCGCGGCCGGGCCATGTTCGGCGTCGGTCCGGGATCTCTGGTGCACGACGCGGCCAAGCTCGGCATCAAGCCAGCCGCCCAGCGCGACCGCATGGCCGAATCGCTCGACATCATCATGGAGCTGATGGCGGGCAAGTCGGTAACGCACAAGTCGGACTGGCTCGATCTCAACGCCGCCCAGCTTCAGCTCCTGCCTTACAGTCCAGGCGGCATGGAAATGGCCGTGGCGAGTTCGCGCTCACCGGTCGGCGCCGTCGCCTCGGGCCGACACGGCATCGGCATGCTGTCGATCGGCGGCACGTCCGACGATGCCCTGAAGGCGCACGCCGCCAACTGGGGCGTCTATGTCGAGAACGCCAAGAAGAACGGCCGGACGGCCGACCGCTCGAAGTGGCGCATCGTCACCTTCGCGCATGTCGCGGAGACGCGTGAGCAGGCCTTCAAGGATGTGAATTTCGGTATCGACCGCTTCGCCAAGTATTTCACCGACGTCGCCACCTTCCCGATCCTGCCGCCTGGCATTACCAATGCCGCCGAGTATCTGACCAAGGAAGGCATCGCCTGCATCGGCACGCCCGACGATTGCGTGAAGCATTTCGAACGGCTGTGGAAGGGCTCGGAGGGCGGCTTCGGCGCCGTTCTCCTGCTCGCCCACAACTGGGCCGACTGGCCGGCGACGCAGCGTTCCTACGAATTGATGGCGCGCTTCGTCCATCCGCATTTCCAGCGCAATGCCAACGCGCCGAGGCAACAGAGCTACGATATTGCCGTCGGCAACCGCGGGATCTACTCGGTGCAATCGCAAGCGGCCGTCGCCGGCGAGATCGAGAAATACCAGGCCGCCAAGTCAAAGCGCGCCGCCGAATAGCTATTTGGTTTCAAGGGAGAGAGAAGAGATGTCCAAGTCCATTCTGATGCACGAGAACGGTGGCCCGGAGAAGATGCAGCTCGAGGAGGTCGAGGTCGGCTCGCCCGGCCCCGGGCAGGTGAAGATCCGCCACACCGCGATCGGCCTCAACTTCATCGACGTCTATACGCGCTCCGGCCTTTATGCGACGCCGATGCCGAATGCGGTTGGCCGTGAGGCCGCCGGCGTCATCGTCGAGGTCGGGCCGAAGGTGCGGGGCTTCAAGAAGGGCGACCGCGTCGCCTATTGCGGCGTGCTGGGCGCTTATTGCCAGGAGCGCCTGATGGGCGTCGATCAGCTCGTGCATGTCCCCAAAGGCGTGAGCGACGAGCAGGCCGCGGCCATCATGCTGAAGGGCATGACCACTGAATATCTTGTCGACCACACTGCCAAGGCGTGGCTGAAGAAGGGCGATATCATCCTGTTCCATGCCGCCGCCGGCGGCGTGGGCCTGCTGTTCGGCCAATGGGCCAAGGCGCGCGGTTACAAGGTGATCGGCACCGTGTCGTCGCCTGAGAAGGCAGCACTTGCCAAGAAGAACGGCTACAAGTGGACGATCGACTACAGCAAGGAAAACATCGTCGAGCAGGTGATGAAGATCACCAAGGGCAAGAAAGTACCGGTCGTGTTCGACGGTGTCGGCAAGGACACCTGGGCCGCCTCGCTGGACGTTCTGCAGCCGCGCGGCCTGATGGTTTCGTTCGGCAATGCCTCGGGCGCCGTGCCGCCGCAGTCGGTCGGTATCCTGAACGCCAAGGGCTCGCTCTATCTGACCCGTCCGAGCCTCGGCGCCTACACCGCCACGCGCGCCGATCTCGAAGCCTCGGCCAAGTCGCTGTTCAAGATGGTCAAGAGCGGCAAGGTGAAGATCGCCATCGACCAGCGTTATCCGCTGGCCGAGGCGGCGCAGTCGCATATCGATCTGGAGAGCCGCAAGACGACGGGCCAGACGATCCTGGTGCCCTGACGCCTGCGAGGCGTCTGCGCTGATGGTCATCGTTGGACTGACCGGCTCGATCGGCATGGGCAAATCGACCGCGGCGAAGATGCTGCGGGAGATGGGCGTGCCCGTGTACGACGCCGATGCCGCCGTCCACGCGCTGCAGGCGCCCGGCGGGACAGCACTTCCCGGCATCGAGGCCGCGTTCCCCGGTGTCGTGAAGGCGGGCGTGCTCGACCGTCAGGCACTGGGCGCGCGCGTCTTCGGCAACAAGGCGGCACTGCGCCAGCTCGAGGCGATCGTTCATCCGCTGGTGGGCCAGCGGCAGAAGGCGTTCCTGCGCCGGGCCGCACTGGCCGGCGAGAAGCTGGTCGTGCTCGATATCCCGCTGCTGTTCGAGGGGCTGGGCGAGCGCCGCGTCGATGCCACCCTGGTGGTGAGCGCGCCGGCCTTCCTGCAGCGCCGTCGTGTCATGGCGCGGCCCGGCATGACAGCGGAGAAGCTCGACGGCATCCTGCGCCAGCAGGTGCCGGATGCCCTGAAACGCCGCAAGGCCAGCATCGTCATCCCGACCGGTCTGGGACTGGCGCCGACGCGGGCGGCTCTGGCGATCGCCGTCGCGCGGCTGAGGCGGTCCTCTGGCCGCTTCTGGCCGCCCAATCCGTGGCGGGAACGATTCACAGGCCAGCTCGCACGCGCGCGCCGCAAATAGGCTAAACGGTCGGGATGCGCGAAATCGTCCTCGACACCGAGACCACCGGCCTCGATCCACAAGCGGGTCACCGCATCGTCGAAGTGGGCTGCCTGGAACTGGTGAACATGGTCGCCACCGGCATCACCTTCCATTGCTACTTCAATCCCGAGCGCGACATGCCGACCGGCGCGCTTGATGTGCACGGCCTCACCGAGGATTTTCTCTCCGACAAGCCGCTGTTCGCCGACAAGGCCGACGAGCTGATGGCCTTCCTGGGCGATGCGCAGCTCGTGATCCACAACGCGCAGTTCGACCTGGGCTTCCTCAACGCCGAACTCGAACGCGCGGGCAAGGCCCGGATCGCCAACCCCTATGTCGACACCGTGTCGATGGCGCGGCGCAAGTTCCCCGGCCAGCGCGCCAGCCTCGACGCCCTGTGCGAGCGCTTCGGCATCGACAATGCGCACCGTACCAAGCACGGCGCGCTGCTGGATTCAGAGCTGTTGGCCGAGGTCTACCTGGAACTGAGCGGCGGGCGGCAGCGCGATCTCGGCCTGGCGCCGGAGATGGCGGGCACGGCCTCGGACGGCACGTCGGCGCCGAACAACCGGCCGGTGCGGCCGGCCCGGCCTCATCTCGTCTGCGTGGCCGAACTCGCGGCCCACGCCGAATTCCTGAAGAAGCTCAGCGACCCGCTCTGGCTGAAAGCCTGACGGCGGCTTCCAAGGAGTGCTTGCACCGCCAGCATTCGCTCACGCAGATGTGATGTGCAGGTTCAGCAGGTTTGTGCTATGGATTCTGTCAGGCTGACGCTTAATCCGCGTCGGCCTTTTCTTTGGCCATGCCCTGCCCGGCGTGAAGAGGTTTTCCGACACGGTTCGCATTCTTCGACAAGCGGGTGTCGGAAAACGGCCGGCTAAAAGCCTTGCCGATCAACGCCCTGAATTTTCCGACAGGATTTTCCCGACACCGGGGCGTCGGCAAAAAGCCTCGGCCGCGATGTCAAAAGTGGCGCCGCTCAGGACAACGGCTCTCCGGCGTGCGGAGAGCTGCAGCCATCCCGTTCTAGGCGTGCCCGACCGGGCCGTCGGCGATACCGGGCATCCGGCCGCCGTTGGCTTCTAGCTGCTGGCGGTAGAGCGCCACGAAATCCACCGGGGCGATGTTCAGCGGCGGAAAGCCCGCCTCGCGCGTGGCGTTGGCCACGACCGCGCGGGCGAAGGGGAACAGCAGGCGCGGCGTCTCGATGAACAGCAGCGGCCCGTAGGCTTCCTGCGGCAGCTCACCCAGGGAAACGGTGCCGGCATAGACCAGCTCGAGCATGAACAGCGGCTCTTTCTCGGGCGTCTGGGCGCTGGCCTCGATCGTGAGCGCGACCTCGAAGGTCTTGGCGTCGAACTGGCGGTTGGTGACCTGGACGTTGAGCGTGAGCTGCGGCTGGGTCTGCTCGATCAGGCTCTGCGGCGCGCGCGGATTCTCGAAGCTCAGGTCCTTGATGTACTGGCCGTGCATGGTGAGCGGGGCAACCGCCTGGGGCTGTTCGGGGGCCGGCGGAGCGGGCGGGGGCGTCGTCGTCATGGCGTACTTTCACTCGGTTGGGCTTTAGGGTTCGACGGCGCGGGCGGTACCATGCAGGGCTGCAGTGCACAAGGCACGGGCAGGAGCGTTGCCGAGGCAATTGCCAAGGGTCCTGCTGTTGGCGATGATAAACCCTTCTGATTGCAGGATTTGGCACGGTTATGGATCGGTCTCTTGTGCGGCCTCTCGTCGGCGTTTCCGCCTGTCTCAAGGAGACTGGGCGGGGCGGCTGGCATCACACCGTGGGTGACAAGTACGTCCAGGCCGCGATCCGCGCCGTCGGGGCCCTGCCGGTCCTGATCCCGGCCTTCGGGCCGGAACTGGGCGATGACGAGGCCATGGCCGATGCCCTCGACCGGCTGCTGGACACGCTCGACGGCGTTCTGCTGACCGGCAGTCCCTCCAATGTCGAGCCGCACCATTACGGCAAGGAAAGCCGGCCGGGCACGGCCCACGATGCCGCCCGCGACGCCACCACCCTGCCGCTGATCCGGCACACGATCGATCGCGGCGTGCCGCTGTTTGCGATCTGCCGCGGCCTGCAGGAGGTCAACGTGGCGCTGGGCGGTTCACTGCACCAGCTCGTGCACGAGGTCGATGGCCGGCGCGATCACCGCTCGCCCAAGTCGCCCGACACGGACGTGAACTATGCGCCGGCGCATGATGTCGACATCGTCGAGGGTGGCCTGCTGCATCGCCTGCTGGGTGAGCGGCGGGTACGGGTGAATTCGCTGCATGCCCAGGGTGTCGACGTGCTGGCGCCGCGTGCGCGGGTCGAGGCGACCTGCTGTGAGGACGGCCAGGTCGAGGCGCTGAGCGTGCCCGACGCGCCAGGCTTTGCCCTCGCGTTGCAGTGGCACCCTGAATACAAGGCGCTCGAGAATCCCGTCTCCATGAAGGTGTTCGGCGCCTTTGCCGCGGCGTGCCGCGCCCGTGCATCGGCGCGCCTGGCGCCCATGCGCGCCGCCGCGGAGTAGCCCGGATGGCTGCACCTGCTAGCCGCAACAACGCCCGCCGCGATTTCTACGAGCGCATCGGCGGCCTCTCGATGGCGCCGCTGTGGGAGTCGTTGCACCAGCTCGTGCCGCCGCAGCCGTCGCCCAAATACCAGCCGGCGAGCTGGGACTATGACAAGGTGCGGCCATTCCTGATGGAATCGGGCACGCTGATCACTGCCAAGGAAGCGGTGCGCCGCGTGCTGATCCTGGAGAATCCGGCAATGCCGGGCAGCGCCTGCATCACGCCGACGCTTTATGCCGGCCTGCAACTCATCCTGCCGGGCGAGGTGGCGCCCGCGCATCGCCACACCCAGTCGGCGCTGCGCTTCATCGTCGAGGGCGAGGGCGCCTATACCGCCGTCGACGGCGAACGCACGATCATGCACGAGGGCGACTTCGTCATCACACCGACCTGGACCTGGCACGATCACGGCAACGATTCATCGAAGCCCATGGTGTGGCTGGACGGTCTCGATATCCCGCTGGTGGCGATGTTCAACGCGGGCTTCGCCGAGAACGGCGAGACCGACGAGCAGGTCGTTACCACGCCCGAGGGCACGTCCGACGCCAAGTTCGCCAGCGGTCTTCTTCCGGTTGACTGGAAGCCGGCCAAGCAGACCTCGCCGATCTTCAACTACCCCTATGCCCGGACGCGCGAGGCGCTGCACGGCCTCGCCAAGGCCGGCCCGCCCGATGCCTGCCACGGCTACAAGCTGCGCTACGTCAATCCGGCGAGCGGCGGCGCACCGATCGCAACCATGGGCACCTACATGCAGCTCCTGCCCAAGGGCTTCGAGACGGCGCCCTATCGCAGTACCGACGGCACGGTGTTCTCGGTGGTCGAGGGCGCAGGTGAGAGCCAGGTCGGCGACAAGCTGATGCGCTGGAAGAAGCGCGACCATTTCGTCGTGCCGAGCTGGGCCAAAGTAAAGCACCGCGCCGATACCGACGCGGTGCTGTTCTCCTTTTCCGACCGACCGGTGCAGGAGAAGCTCGACCTGTGGCGCGAGGATCGCGCCGGCAGGTAGCTGATAGCTAGTTCCAGACGGCGATATCGACCAGCTTGCCGTTCATGCCCTTGATCATGCCGACCTGCGTGGCCTTGCCGCTGGCGAGATCCACCGTGTAGAGCGCGGTGCCGGCGATCAGGTAGGCGGTGTTCTTGCCTTCGCCTTCGTTGGCGATGTCCATCACCATGTCGGCCGGGCCGGTGACGCCCACCATGCCGCGGGTCTTCAGCACGCCGTCGTTCGGCGGGTTCTGCAGCACCAGCGCGCCGTTGCTGCCGTCGACATGGAACAGCTCGGTGCCCTTGGCGCCCTTCATCGAGTTGGTGTAGGCGCCGGCAGCGACGGCCGGCTTCTTACCGTTGCTGGCGTCGGCAGCATCGTAATTCAGAGGTTTGTCGACGGTCGTGGCGCCGGTGTCGACATTGATGCGCAGGCTGACGCCGTCGGCGCCGATCACGCGCAGGCGGTCGGCCACCGGGTTGAAGTCGACGACCGGGCGCGGGCCCAGCGTCACCTTCTCCGACAGCATGCTGCCCGCCGTGGCGGCACCGCTCATGTGGTCGATGACCACGAGCTGTCCGCCCGCGGTGAGGCCCCAGAGCTTGCCGTCGGCTGGGCGCTGGTCGATGCCCACGATCTTGTCGGCGCCGGAAATCGCCATCGGCGCGGAGGCAGCCATCGTGGTCGTGTCGATCTTCACCAGCTTGTTGTCGGCGGTCAGGCCCACCAGGGTCGCCGCCTCGGCCGAGGCAATGCCGATCGAAAGCGCCAGCAGCGACGCGCCGCCAAGGCATACGAATTTGTTGGTGAAAGCCATATTTGCCTCTCCTGTTCCGCGTTTGCGTGCCAGATCGCACGAACCTTAAACGCAGCAAGGGGTGACTTCGGATGCACCTGCTCACGAAGTCGTGAGAATGATCAGTCGAGCCAACCCGCGGCCTTCACCTGGTCGCGAAACGTCTTGCTCACCGGCACGTCGACGCCATTGCGCAGTTTCAGCATGAGGCGACCGGCACTGCGCTCGATCGTAGCGACCGCGCCTTCGGCCACCCACCATGAGCGATGCACCTGACGGCCGCGTTCGCTCCCGAGTTCCGCCAACGCGTCGCGCAGGCGCAGCAGGATGAGATCGCTGCCCAGTACCGTGTGGATGCGGAGGTAATGATCCTCCATCTCAAGCGCCAGCAGATCACGCCCCAGCGCGGGCGGGATGCGGCGAAAGAAGTCGGGTGAAGCGGGGTCGGGCGCATCGGGTTGGGCTTGGGGCAGCGCCGCGACACGCGCACGCTCGGCGTCAGCATTGGCACGCAGGCGTTGCTCGACGAACAGGCCGATCACGACCGATATGACGATCGTCAGGAAGGCGTTCTCCGGGAAGAGGGTGGGCAGGGCCGAGAACGGGATCGGCCGCCCCGCTAAGGCATTGACCAGGAAGATTTCGGCCGTGCCCGGCACGGACGCCAGCAGGCCGACCAGGGTCATGCGCCCGGCAACGGGCCAGCGGTCGATCGGCTCGATGCTGCCGAACCAGGCCGCCAGCAGGATCACCTGCAGCCAGTTCAGGACGCCGAGGGCGGTGAAATAAACGAGCCGGACGCCCAGGCCCATGCGCTCGTAGGTGCCGAACGGTCCGGTCACGGCCATGACGACGGCAAAGCTGACAACCACCGGCAGATGGTAGGGCAGTGACCTGACATAGGGCGATTCGCGCATCGTGAACGGATGATTGCCGGTAGATCGCGAAGAACACCAGCATTTCCACGTAACGATGATGGATTGGCGGCCGACGCGTGGCGTAGGTGGCTATATCCCGTTGCCGCAGGAGCTTTTCATGCCGTCATTATTCCAGATCGTCGCCTACACCCCGCTCTGGGTGTGGCCATTGATGGCGTTCATCGTCTGGATGGGGCTGCAGGGTCTTCGGGCGCGGACCGTGCCGCCGTGGCGCCTGGCCATCCTGCCGTTGGTCGGGCTGGTCCTCTCCCTCGTGGGCATCGCCCAGTCGGTCCAGCCGGGCCTGGCGGCGGCGGGATGGGCGATGGCGTTGCTGGCCGCCTTGCCCCTGGGCGTGGCTCTCGGTCGTCGCCGCGCCGTGCAGCGTCTCGCGGACGGCCGTCTCGAAATCGCCGGAGGCTGGTTCATGCTGGCCTTCGGCCTCTCCATCTTTGTCGCGCGCTACGCACTGGGCGTCCTGTTCGGCGTCGCGCCTGCGCTCAAGGCCGAGCCGCTGTGGATCGGATTGGCAGGCGCCGTCGGCGGGATCGTGGCCGGCATCGGTCTCGGCTGGCTGGCCGGCGTTATCTTGCGGCCGCGTCTTGCGGCCGTGGCTGCCGCGGAGTGACTCGCATGCATCCCTGGATCCGTCGAACCCTCTTCGGCCTGGCGAGCCTCGTGCTGGCCGCGGCCACGACTTTTGCCGGCATCATCGCCTTCAGCGCGCCGGCCGAGCTGCCGCGCCTTGCCGCGGGCGACACCCTGCCGGGAACCGAGTCGTGGAACCGGGTGGAGATTCCCGAAGTCAGGCGTGTCGCCGCGCGCGATGGCGCGCCGCTGACATACCGGCTCTATCCGGGCCGTGCTGACCGCGCCGTAATTCTGGTCCACGGCTCATCGGGTTCCAGCATCTCCATGCACAAGCTCGCCCAGGCACTGCAACAGGCAGGCGCCTCTGTCTATTCCATCAGCCTGCGCGGTCATGGCGGCAGCGGCACGGTCAACGGCGATGTCTCCTACCACCAGCAGCTCGATGACGATCTCGTCGATTTCGTGCAGGCGACTGGCCTCGCCAATCCCAAGATCCGTCGCAGCCTGATCGGCTTCTCGTCCGGCGGCGGCTTCGTGCTGCGCTCGGCGAGCGGTCCCAACCGCGCGAACTTTCACGACTATTTCGCTATCTCCCCCTACATCGCGCAGGCCGCACCCACCACGCGGCCCGCCTCGGGTGGTTGGGTGAGCGTGGCGGTGCCGCGCGTGGTGGCGCTGTCGATCCTCGATGGCTTCGGCCTGCCGTGGTTCCAGGGTCTGCCGGTCCTGCGCTTCGCGACCACGGCCAAGCCCAGCGAGAATCGCACGCCGGTCTATTCCTTCCGGCTCGCGGCCGGCCTGCAGCTCGCGCGCGACTGGCGCGCGGCACTGGGTAGAATCGACCGGCCGACAGCGATCGTGGTCGGCAGCAAGGATGAGCTGTTTTACGCCGAGCGCTACGCGCCCTTGTTCGCCGAACTCAACCCAAAGGTCTCTGTGGTGGTCGAGCCGGGCTTCGGCCATCTCGACATGGTTGCCGACAGCAAGGCCTGTGCCGCGGTGGCGCAGCTATGGCAGCGGCTGCAGTGAAGCTACGCCACGCGCCGCTTCTGGGCCGCCACTGAACCCGCGCACTGGTCAGGGGGCAGGGGACGCAGATAGGTATCGTAGGCGTCGGCGAACTCGGCCCGCCACGGCGCGCCGTTGCGGCGGTAGAGCGAGACGAACAGCGTGCAGGCGTCGGACTGGTAACGCAGCACGCGGGCGGGCTCGTCCTTGCGGTCGAGGGCGGCGGCGCCGAACGTGGTGGCGAGCTGCTGCTCGTCCATGCCCTTGATGCGGTCGAGCGGGATCGGCGTGCCGGGATTGCGCGAGGTGAAGACGCCCTTCTCTCCGGAGGCGAGGGAATATTGCGGACTGGAATCGGTGACGCAGCCGCCCAGGAAAAGGATGAACGCGAGAGCCCCAAATGTCTTTTTCATGCCCTCAGTCTAACGCGGGCCGGCCGGCAAATTAAGGGGTGGCTTCAGTGTCTGCGCGATATGCACCATCGCCGCCACGCCCAGCACCGGCACGAACAGGTTCAGGACCGGGATGGTGCCTAGGAACACCAGGACGATGCCGGTCAGCCAAAGCACGCCGCCATTGGCCTTGCGCCGGGCCTTCACGTCGGGCGCGTCGAGGCGGCGCAGCGCCACCTGCTCGTAATATTCCCGGCCGGCGAGCCAGCCGTTCGCACCATAGAACAGCGCCGCGCCCAGTCCGGCGATGAACAACGCCACCAGATAGAACGGCAGCAGCACGAGGTTGAGCGCCACCAGGAGGAGCAGGAACGCGATGCCGGAGCGGACGCCGACCCACACCGGAATGCCGCGGGCGGGGCCGAGCTGTGGATAGTGCTCGCCTTCGACGATGTCGGCGATCCTCTCCAGGAAGATCGAGATCACGATTCCGAAGCTCGCCGGGAACAGCATCAGCGCCAGCACCGCGACCGCGCCGCCGCCCAGCCAGCGGATGGTCTCGTTCAGCCAGCTCCACTGGAAGGTGGCGAAGGACTGCAGCAGCCACCACGCCCCGACACCAATGGCGATCTGCAGCACCAGCGACAAGGCCAGCGATTGCCAGATGACGACGCGCAGCCTGGGGTCGCCGAGCTGCCGGACGGCCAGTTCGAAGGCGCGGATCATCCGGGCGACGTCATTGCGGCCCGACGATTCCCGCCGCCTTCAACTCACCGATCTCCGCAGGTGAGAAGCCGCTCTCCCCCAGGATTTCGTCAGTGTGCTGGCCGCGCTTGGCGGCAGGGCCCTTGACGCTTTCCTTGGTGCGTGAGAAGCGCGGTGCGGCGGCCGGCTGGGCGAAGCCCGAGACGTCGACATAGGCACCGCGCGCCTTGGCATGCGGATGCTGCGAGGCTTCCTGCATGGTGAGGACGGGCGCGAAGCAGATGTCGGTGCCTTCCATGATCGCGCACCACTCGTCGCGGGTCTTGGTCTTGAACACGCCCTCGAGCCTGGCCTTGAGGTCGCCCCACATCGTGCGGTCCATCTGTGCCGGCAGGTTCTGGCCCTTCAGCCCCGTCTTCTCGAGCAGCAGCTCGTAGAACTGCGGCTCGATCGAGCCGATGGAGATGAACTTGCCGTCCTTGGTCTCGTAGGTGCCGTAGAAATGCGCGCCGCCGTCAAGCATGTTGGTCTCGCGCTCGTCCTTCCAGAGGCCCGCGCCCGCCATGCCGTAGATGCCGCCCAGCAGGAGTGCGGCGCCATCGACCATGGCGGCATCGACCACCTGACCCTTGCCCGATTTCTGCGCTTCGAGGAGGCCGCACACCATGCCGAAGGCCAGCAGCATGCCGCCGCCGCCGAAATCGCCCACCAGGTTGAGCGGCGGCATCGGCCTGTCCTTGGCGCCGATGGCGTGCAGTGCGCCGGTCAGCGCGATGTAGTTGATGTCGTGGCCAGCCGCCTTGGCGAGTGGGCCTTCCTGGCCCCAGCCGGTCATGCGGCCGTAGACCAGCTTGGGATTGCGCTTGAGGCAGACGTCGGGCCCGACACCCAGGCGCTCGGCGACTCCGGGACGGAACGGTTCGGTCATGCCGTCGGCCTTCTCGATCAGGCGCAGCACGACGTCGACGCCTTCTTTCTTCTGCAGGTCGACCGAAACCGAGCGACGGCTCCTGTTGTGCACGGCGAACTTGGGATCGGCGAGACGATCCATGACGTGGCTCTTGGTCCGGTCGACGCGGATCACATTTGCGCCCATGTCGCCCAGCATCATCGAGCACATCGGGCCCGGGCCGATTCCGGCCAGCTCGACGATCGTCAGTCCCGAAAGCGGACCCGCCATGTGCTTTCTCCCGCAAAGAGCATGTTTTTAAAGCGTTGCCATGGTAGCTGAAGGGTGCGGCGTTACAAAATGTGTCGCGCGGTCTAAAGTCCGCGCCGCGAGAGACGGTCGGAGGAAACGGATGGGCTTGGGCCGGTTTTGCACGGCGGCAGCGGTTGTGTTTGCCGTTGTGGGCAGTGCGCTTGCGCAGCAGGCAGCGCCGGCGACGGCCCCCGCGACGCCCCCGGAATACAGCCAGCAGTTCCTGGTGCCGGGCTCGTGGTTCCATGGCGTGCATGGTCTGGCGTTCAACAAGGACGACCAGCTTTTTGCAGGTTCCGTGATCGGCCAGACGCTCTACCGCGTGCAGGTCGACAGCGGCGAGGTCGACCGCGTGATCGACGCGCCAACTGGTATGGCCGACGACATAGCCTTCGCCGACGATGGCACCATGGCGTGGACGGCCTTCCTGTTGGGCAAGGTCTATATCCGCAAGCCCAACGGCAAGACCATAGAAGTCGCCAATGGCATGACCGGGCCCAACTCGATCGCCTTCGGCAAGGACGGAAGGCTGTTCGTGTCAGAGGTCTTCCTCGGCGACGCGCTCTACGAGATCGACCTCAAGAACGTCGATAAGCCCGACTTCAAGCCCTTCCCGCGCGCCGAGCTGCGCCGGATTGCGGAGAAGATGGGCGGCCTGAACGGCTTCGAGATTCATCGCGACGACGGCTTCCTCTACGGGCCGCTTTGGTTCAAGGGCGAGGTCGTTAAGGTCAACCTCGAGACCGGCGCGATTGACGTGATCGCCTCGGGCTTCAAGATTCCGGCCGCTGCCAACATCGATCCGCAGAACCGCGACAATCTCTACGTCGTCGACACCGGCACCGGCGGCGTGTGGAGCGTCAGCCTCACGAGCAAGGCCAAGAAGCTGGTGGCCTCCATGAAGCCCGGCCTCGACAACCTTGCCTTCGATTCGCGCGGCCGCCTGTTCGTGACGTCGATGACCGACAACGGCATCTATCTCGTCGACAAGCACACCGGTGCTGCCAGGACCATCGTCGAGGGCAAGCTCGCCGTGCCGACCGACCTCGCCGTCACCACCGAGGGCGGCAAGGAGACGGTGCATGTGGCCGACGTCTTCAGCTACCGCACCGTCGACGGCCAAAGCGGCGCGGTCTCCGATGTGCTGCGCTTGCATGGCGATACGCATGCCTACCCGATCGGCATATCGGTCGGACCGAAATATGTGCTGCTGTCGAGCTGGTTCTCCAACACCGTCGAGAAGGTCGACCGCAAGACCGGCAAGCTCGTGGCGACGCTGACCGGTTTTGCCGCCCCGGTCGATGCGCTGGAGGGTGCCGACGGTTCGATCTATGTCGCGGAACTGGCGAGCGGCAACCTCGTGAAGGTGAGCCCCGATGGCAA
Source organism: Reyranella massiliensis 521 (assembly GCA_945860205.1). Classification (GTDB taxonomy): domain Bacteria; phylum Pseudomonadota; class Alphaproteobacteria; order Reyranellales; family Reyranellaceae; genus Reyranella; species Reyranella massiliensis_B. Next base: position 16,243 of record CAMARK010000024.1, read on the forward strand.
GGTGCGCAGCGTTGCCGCCAAGGAATTGCGCGGGCCGGTCGCCATGGCCCAGGGCCCGGACAACCTGATCTACATCACCGAGATCGCCGGCGGTGCGGTGCTCCAGATCGATGTCGCCACGGGTGCCCGCAAGGTGGTGGCCGATGGCCTGGCCGGGCCGGAGGGCATCGACGTCGGGCCCGACGGTCGCCTGTTCGTCGCCGAAGTGGGCCAAAAGCGCGTGGTCGCCATCGACCCCAGCTCCGGCGCCAAGACGGTGATCGCCTCCAACCTCGACATCGGCCTCGCGCCGTTTCCTGGCGGTCCGCCGGCGCTGGTGCCGACTGGCGTTGCGGTGGCGAGGTCGGGCAATGTCTATGTCAGCTCCGACATCCGCAACGCGCTTTACAAACTGACGCCGCCTTCACCGTAAGAGTAACGCGATGCCCGGCATTCCCTTCATCAAGGACTTCAAGTTCGACTACGGGACCGCGATGGAGGTGACGCCGCTGATTCGTCGCGTCGTCGCCAACAACCCCAGCCCATTCACCTTCAAGGGCACGGGCACCTACATCATCGGTCACGGCAAAGTGGCGGTGGTCGATCCCGGGCCCGACCAACAGGACCATATCGACGCGGTGCTGCGCGCCGTGCGCGGCGAGACGGTGACGCATATCCTGGTCACCCATACCCACATCGATCATGTGCCGGCCACACCCGCACTCGCCAAGGCGACCGGCGCCAAGGTTTACAGCTACGGGCCGCATCCCAGGCCGCCTGAAGGGGTGACGACGGAGCAGGAGGGCGACTTTGCCTTTGCACCCGACGTCAAGCTGAATGACGGCGATGTCATCCAGGGTGACGGCTGGAACGTCGAAGCGGTCTACACGCCGGGCCACATCTCCAACCATCTCTGCTTTGCGGTGAAGGAAGACAAGGCATTACTCTCGGGCGACCATGTCATGGGTTGGTCGACGGCGGTGATCTCGCCGCCGGACGGCAATATGGCCGACTACTTCGCCAGCCTGCGCAAGCTGCTGCCGCGCGACGAGACGCTCTACATTCCCACGCACGGGTCCGAGATCCGCAATCCCAATCCCTTCGTGCAGTCCTATATCGAACATCGTCTCGGCCGCGAGGCGCAGATTGTGGCGCGGCTCAAGGAAGGCCCTCAGACCGTCCCGCAGATGGTGGCCAAGAACTACGCCGACACGCCGATCCATCTTCACGCCGCCGCTGGCCGCTCGATGCTGGCGCACCTGGTCCAGATGGTGAAGGACGGCCGCGTCAAGACCGAGGACGGTCGCGCCACCATCGGCTCCACTTATCGACTTTAGGAAACCACGACATGGACATGAAACTCGCCGGCCGCACCGTGTTGATCACCGGTGGCAGCCGCGGCATCGGTTTTGCCTGCGCCATGGGTTTCGCCGCCGAAGGCTGCGCCGTCCACATTGCCTCGCGCTCCAAGGAGTCGCTCGAGGCGGCGCGGGACAAGATTCGCGCCCGCCATAACGTGCCGGTCGAGATCCATCCGGCCGATTTCTCCAAGGGCGATACGGCCCGCTCGGTGGTCGAGGCCGTGGCCCACGCCGATATCCTGGTGAACAACGCCGGCGCCATCCCGCGCGGCGATATCTTCGGCATGACCGAGCCCAAGTGGCGTGAGGCATGGGAACTAAAGGTGTTCGGCTACGTCAACGCCACCCGCGCCATGCTGGAGAAATTCTATGCCCGCAAGAAGGGCGTGGTGGTGAACGTCATCGGCCTCGCCGGCGAGAGTTTCAACTACGACTACGTCGCCGGCACCATGGGCAATGCCGGTCTGATGGCCTTCACGCGGGCCGTGGGTTCCAAAAGCGTCGATCACGGTGTGCGCGTCGTGGCGATCAACCCGCCCGCCACCCGCACGGACCGCATGCTGACCTTGCTGCGTGACCAGGCCGAGCAGAAGTTCGGCGATGCCGAGCGCTGGCCCGAACTCACCAAGCACATGCCGTTCGGCCGCGCCGCCGAACCCGATGAGGTCGCCGACCTCGCGGTGTTCCTGGCGTCCGACCGCGCCAGCTACATCAGCGGCGTGGTGATGACCCTGGACGGTGGGCAGGCGGCGCGAAACTGATCGGGTAACATTTCTAGCGGCAACCTCATGGCCCTTCGTGCGTTGACGCAGGAGGGGCCTGAAACCATTGATTTCGCTTTTCCGCCGCGCTTTCATCCGCGCGCCTGCCATTTCCGTTGGGGATGACGAAGATCCCATTCGCAGCGAGCTTTTCAGCATCGAGCGCCTGGAACAGCACGCCGAAAGCTTGGCCGCCCATCAACCGGTTTCCAGTGTCGTCGCGTCGGGCAAGTCGCTGGCTGTCCGGCTGCGCGAGAACGAACGGGTCCTGCTCGATGCCTATCGGGGCATCGCGCATACAGCCGACGACGGCCGGCCGATCACGCCCGCCGCCGAGTGGCTTCTCGACAATTACCATCTTGTCGAGCAGCAGGTCCGGGAAGTTCGCGCCGATCTGCCACCGGGATACTACCGCCAGCTTCCCAAGCTCATCGACGGTCCGCTGGCGGGTTATCCGCGCGTGTTCGGGCTGGTCTGGGCGTTCGTCGCTCATACCGATAGCCGCTTCGATCCCGAGGCGTTGACGCGCTTCGTGCGCGCCTACCAGAACGTCCAGCCATTGACCATCGGCGAGCTGTGGGCGGTAGCGATCTCGCTGCGCATCGTCCTGGTCGAGAATCTCCGGCGCTCGGCCAAGCGCATCATGGGCCGCCGCGCGGCGCGCGAAGAGGCCGACCTGGTGGCTGACAGGTTGCTGGGCGTGAACGATATCCCTGCCGAACCCAAGGTGCTGGCGCCCTACGAGAACGTGCCATTGTCCGAGGGCTTCGCCGTACAACTCGTGCAGCGCCTGCGCGACCAGGATCCGGAGACGACTCCGGCCGTCGCTTGGCTGGAGGAGCGGCTTGCGCGTGCGGGCACGACCGCCGACGAGCTGGTACGCAAGGAACACCAACTCCAGGGCACTACCAACGTCACCGTTCGCAACATCATCACCAGCATGCGATTGGTTTCCGATGTCGATTGGGCCAAGCTGTTCGAAGCGGTGAGTCCGGTCGACGACATCTTGCGGGGCGGCAGCGCCTTTGCCGACATGGATTTCGCCACCCGCAACGTCTATCGCACCGCCATCGAACAGATGGCCCGCGGCTCGCGGCTGAGCGAGCCCGACATTGCCCGGCACGCGCTCGCGGCCGCCTCTTCGGTTGCGACCCCCGACAGCGACGCGCGACAGCGTGATCCCGGCTATCACCTGATCGGGGGTGGGCGCGCCGCCTTCGAGCGCTCGCTCAAATTCCGCCCGCCCGGCCTGGCACTGCGACGGCGGTTCGCCACGACCGGCATCGTGGGGTATGTCGGCAGCGTTGCCTTCGTGGCCGGCGTCATTCTCTTCCTGCCACTGCTGGCGCTGGAGCGAGCCGGCGTGGTCGGCTGGCAATTGGCCGTCATGACGTTGATCGGCTTGCTGCCGGCCATCGATGCGGCGTTGATGCTGGTCAACCGCGTCATCACCGGCGGTTTCGGCGCCACCCTGCTGCCCGGCCTGGCGCTCCGCGACGGCGTGCCGCCCGACCTGCGCACTTTGGTGGCCATCCCGACCTTGCTGACCAACCGCGTCGGCGTCGACGAACTGATCGAACGGCTGGAAGTCCACTATCTGTCCAATCCGGCCGGCGCCGTCCATTTCGCCCTGCTGTCGGACTGGGCCGATGGACTCACCGAATCCGCGCCGGGCGACGACGAATTGCTGGCGGCGGCCACCGATGGTGTGGCGCGGCTCAACGCCCGCTATCCCAGCGCCTCCGGCGGTGATCGCTTCCTCCTGCTTCACCGCCGCCGCCTGTGGAATGCAGCGCAGGAACGCTGGATGGGATGGGAGCGCAAGCGCGGAAAGCTGCATGAGCTGAACGGCCTGTTGCGCGGCTCGACCGAGACCACCTTCATCGACGCTGGCGGCCAGGCGCTGCCGGGCGACGTCCGCTTCGTCGTCACGCTCGACTCCGACACGCGCCTTCCGCGCGACGCCGTGCACCGGCTGGTCGGCAAGATGGCGCACCCGCTCAACCGGCCCCGTGTCGATCCGGTCGAGGGCCGTGTCGTCGAGGGCTACGGCGTGCTGCAGCCGCGCGTGACGGCGTCACTGCCCGTCGGTGCGGAAGGCTCACTGTTCCAGCGCATCTTCTCGGGCAACAGTGGCATCGATCCCTATTCGTCGGCGGTGTCGGACGTCTATCAGGACCTGTTCGGCGAAGGCTCCTACTCCGGCAAGGGCATCTACGACGTCGACGCCTTCGAGACGGCGCTGGCCGGGCGCGTGCCGGACAATGCGATGCTGAGCCACGACCTCTTCGAAGGTGTGTTCGCCCGCTCCGGCCTTGTCACCGATATCGAGGTGATCGAGGAGTTTCCCGCCCGCTACGACGTCGCCGCCGCCCGCCATCATCGCTGGGCCCGTGGCGACTGGCAGCTGCTGCCGTGGGTGCTGGGCCTGTTCAAAGGGCCACTCGGTGGCGACGTGCCCGCCATCGGCTTCTGGAAGATGTTCGACAACCTCCGGCGCACGCTGTCGCCGGCCGCTGCCATCGTGGCGCTGCTGGCGGGCTGGACCCTGCCGCTGCCGGGTGCGTTCGCGTGGACGGCCTTCGTCCTGCTGGTCCTGGCGCTGCCCACCCTCCTGCCGGTGGCCGCGGCGCTGCTGCCGCGCCATGCCGGCATCACCACCCGCAGCCATCTCGGCGCGCTGGCCACCGACATCGGCATCGCCGCGGCGCAAACCGGCCTGATCGTGGCCTTTCTCGCCCATCAGGCCTGGTTGATGATCGATGCGATCGGCCGCACGCTGTTCCGCCTCTTCGTCAGCCGACGCCGTCTGCTCGAATGGACGACGGCCGCCCAGAGCCAGCAATTGTTGCGCACCGACTGGTGGGGCTTCATCGGCCAGATGGCGGGCAGCCTGGCCGTCGCCTCGCTGGGCGCGGTCTTCGTCTGGTACGCCGGACGTGCCGCGATCCCCGTCGCCGCACCGATCCTTCTCGCCTGGTTTTTCTCGCCGGCGATCGCCCGTTGGGTGAGCCTGGCCCAGGCCGACGCCGGCAGCCTTGCGATCTCGGCCATCGATGCGAGGTCGTTGCGCCTGATCGCGCGGCGCACTTGGCGCTTCTTCGAGACGTTCGTCACCGAGGCGGAGCATATGCTGCCGCCCGACAACTTCCAGGAAGACCCGAAACCCGTCGTCGCGCACCGGACTTCGCCCACCAACATCGGCCTCTATCTCTTGTCGACGGTGGCGGCCCGCGATTTCGGCTGGATCGGCACGATCGAAGCGGCGCAGCGCATCGAGGCGACGCTGGCTACCATGGAACGCCTGAAGCGCTACCGTGGCCATCTCTACAACTGGTACGACACGTCCGATCTGCGGCCGCTGGAGCCCGCCTACGTCTCCACGGTCGACAGCGGCAATCTGGCTGGACACCTGATCGCGCTCGCAAACGCCTGTGCCGGCTGGCGTGGCGATCCGGCGCCGTCCTCCGCCGCCATCGGTGGCGTCGACGACAGCCTGATGCTCGCGCGCGAGGCACTGAAGGCGCTACCGGACGACAGGCGCACCCATCTGGTGTCGCAAGCGGAGCTGACGACGGCACTGGAGGCCCTCGCGGCGGCCGTCTCGCTCGAGGATGGAACGGGCGATCCTGTCGCCCTGGCTGCGCGCGCTGGCACCGTCGCCGATCTTGCCCGCACCTTGGCCAGCGAACGCGGTGACGATGCCAGCGCCGATATGCTGTTCTGGGTCGACGCCGCGCATCGTTCGCTCGAAAGCCGCCAGCGTGACCTCGCCCAGACCGCCGAGGCGCGGGCCTCGCTCGAACGCCGGCTGCAGACGATCGCGGCCACGGCGCGCACCATGGCCAATGCAATGGAGTTCGATTTCCTCCTCAACGAGGACCGCCGGCTGCTGTCGATCGGTTATCTCGCCACCGAGGACCGGCTCGACCCCAGCTGCTACGACCTGCTCGCCTCGGAGGCCCGGCTCGCCAGCTTCGTGGCCATCGCCAACGGGACTGTGCCGGCGCGCCACTGGTTCCGCCTCGGGCGCGCGGTGACACCGGTCGGGCGCGGCGCGGCGCTGATCTCGTGGTCGGGCTCGATGTTCGAGTATCTCATGCCGTCGCTCGTCATGCGGGCGCCGTTCGGCAGCCTGATCGAGAAGACCAACGACCTGATCGTGCGGCGCCAAATCGACTATGCCGTCGGCCTCGGCCTGCCGTGGGGCGTCTCCGAATCCGCCTACAACGCGCGCGACAAGGAACTCACCTATCAATACTCCAACTTCGGCGTGCCCGGCCTCGGCTTCAAGCGGGGCCTGAGCGAGAACGCCGTCGTGGCCCCCTATGCCACCGCGCTCGCCGCCATGGTCGATCCGGCGGCCGCTACGGCCAACTTCGCGCGTTTGGCCGCCATCGGCGGCCGCGGCCGCTTCGGCTTCTACGAGGCGATCGATTTCACGCCGGTGCGGCTACCCGACGGCCAGACGCAGGCCGTCGTGCGCGCCTACATGGCGCACCACCAGGGCATGACGGTCGTGGCTATCGCCAATGCGCTGCTCGACGGCATCATGCGCACGCGGTTCCACGCCGAACCGATGGTGCAGGCCACCGAACTCCTGCTCCAGGAACGCACGCCGCGCGACGTTGCCGTCGCCCATCCGCGCGCCGAGGAAGTCGGCACCAGCAGTTCGTTCGAGGATCTTGAGCCCGCGGTCGTGCGCCGCCTGCGCAACCCGCACGCCGCCAGCCCCTCGGCGCATCTGCTGTCGAACGGCCGCTATTCGGTGATGCTGACGGCGGCGGGATCCGGCTTCAGCCGCTGGGGTGACATCGCCGTCACGCGCTGGCGCGAGGACACGACCCGCGACGACTGGGGCAGCTACATTTTCCTGCGCGATACCGAAAGCACCGCCGTCTGGTCGGCCACCTATCAGCCGCGCGGCACCCGGCCCGACAGCTACAATGTCATGTTCGCCGAGGACCGTGCCGAGTTCGTCCGCCGCGACGGCACGCTCACCACGACGCTCGACGTCGTGGTCTCGCCCGAGGACGATGCCGAGGTCCGGCGCGTGTCGATCGCCAATACGGGTTCCCAGGCACGCGACATCGAACTCACCTCCTATGCCGAGATCGTGCTGGCGCCGCCGGCGGCCGATGCGGCACACCAGGCCTTCTCCAAGATGTTCGTGCAGACCGAGTATCTGCCGGCGGTCGGCGCTCTCGTGGCGACGCGCCGCCGCCGCAGCCCGGGCGAGGCCGAACTGTGGATCGCCCATCTGGCGGTCGTCGAGGGCGAGACCATGGGTGAGGTCGAGGTCGAGACCGACCGCGCCCGCTTCCTGGGCCGCGGCAACGACGTCGGCGCGCCGGTCGCCGTGATCGACGGCCGGCGCCTGTCCAATACCGTCGGGCCGGTGCTCGATCCGGTGTTTGCGCTCCGCCGCCGCCTGTGGATTCCGGCCGGCAGCACGGCCAGGATCGCTTTCTGGACCATGGCGGCTGCGTCGCGCGAGGCCCTGCTCGATGCCATCGACAGGCACCAGGACACCAACGCTTTCGAGCGCGCCGCCACGCTCGCCTGGACGCAGGCGCAGGTGCAGCTCCGCCATCTCGACATCGCGCCCTCGCAGGCCAGCCTCTATCAGCGCCTGGCGGGACACGTGCTCTATGCCAATCCGGCGCTGCGCTCGTCGTCGGATACGATCCGCCGCGGTCTCTCACCGCCGCCGGCACTGTGGGCCCAGGGCATCTCGGGCGACATGCCGATCGTGCTGATACGGATCGACGAGGTCGAGGATTCGGGGATTGTGCGCGAACTCCTGCGCGCCCGCGAGTACTGGCGGCTAAAAGGCCTGGTGGTTGATCTCGTCATCCTGAACGAGCGCGGCGCCTCCTATGTCCAGGATCTGCAGGTGATGCTGGAGACGCTGGTACGCACCCACCGCACGCGGACCCATTTCGGCGCCGAGAGCGAGAAGGGCGGCATCTTCGTCCTGCGCAGCGACTTGATCTCGGCCGAAACCCGTGGGCTGTTGCTCGCTGCGGCGCGCGTCGTCCTGCCGGGACGGCGCGGCAGCCTGGCGGACCAGCTCAACCGCCTGCAGACGCCACCCGGCGTCGTGCCGCCGCTCCGCCGCCGGCCGCTCACTGATGCCGTCGCCTCGGCGCCGCCGCCGCCGGTCGCGGCCCTCGGCGCGTTGCAATACTTCAACGGTCTCGGCGGCTTCTCGCCCAACGGCCGTGAGTATGTGACCGTCCTTGGGCCCGGCCAGTCGACGCCGGCGCCCTGGATCAACGTCGTCTCCAACGCCTCGTTCGGCTTCCAGGTCGCGACCGACGGCGGCGGCTATACCTGGTCGCTGAACAGCCGCGACAATCAGCTCACGCCCTGGTCGAACGATCCGGTCAGCGACCGGCCGGGCGAAGTGTTCTATGTGCGCGATCTCGACAGCGGCGATCTCTGGGGACCGACGGCGCTGCCGATCCGTCATGAAACCGCGCCCTACATCGTCCGTCACGGCCGCGGCTACAGCCGGTTCGAGGTCATGGCCAACGGCATCGCGCTCGAGTTGCTGCAGTACGTGCCGCTGGGCGATTCGATCAAGATTTCGAGGCTCACCGTCCGCAACGTCTCCGACCGCAAGCGACGCCTCTCGGTCACGGCCTATGTCGACTGGGTGCTGGGTCTCGAGCGCGGGGCGTCAGGGCCGACGGTCGTCACCGAACGCGATGCCGCGACCGGCGCCATCTTCGCGCGCAATCCCTGGAACATGCATCACGGGACGCGCGTCGCCTTTGCCGACCTCGGCGGCCGCCAGACCGGCTGGACGGCCGATCGCAGCGAATTCATCGGGCGCAACTGTGCCGCCGACAATCCGGCGGCGCTGAGCGGCACCATCCCGCTGTCGCAGCGCGTCGGTGCCGGCCTCGATCCGTGCGCGGCGCTGCAGACCACGATCGAACTCGACCGCGGCGCCTCGACCGAGATCGTCTTCTTCCTGGGACAGGCGGGCGATGCCGCCGCGGCGCGCGCCCTGATCGAGCGCTACCGCACCGCCGACCTCGACGCCAGCCATCGCGAAGTCGTCTCCTTCTGGGACGAGACGCTGGGCACGCTGCAGGTAAAGACGCCGGATCGGTCGATGGATCTTCTTCTCAACGGCTGGTTGCTCTACCAGACGCTGGCCTGCCGCTACTGGGCCCGTGCCGCCTTCTATCAGGCGAGCGGCGCCTATGGCTTCCGCGACCAGCTCCAGGACGTGATGTCGTTGACGGTCGCGCGGCCCGAACTTGCCCGCGCCCACATCCTGCGTGCCGCCGCCCGGCAATTCGTCGAGGGCGACGTCCAGCATTGGTGGTTCCCACCGGCCGGCCAGGGTGTTCGCACGCGCATCGCCGACGACCGCGCCTGGCTCGCCACCGTTGCCGCCCACTATATCGAGACCACCGGCGATGCCGCGATCCTCGATGAACTCGTGCCGTTCCTCGACGGGCCCGTGCTCCGGCATGGCGAGCACGATCTCTATTTCCAGCCCAGCCAGGCCGATGAGACCGCCTCGCTGTTCGAGCATTGCGCGCGCGGCCTCGATCTCAGCCTCGCCACCGGCGTCCACGGCCTGCCGCTGATGGGCACCGGCGACTGGAACGATGGCATGAACCAGGTCGGCGAGGCGGGGCGCGGCGAAAGCGTCTGGCTGGGCTGGTTCGTCCATGCCGCGCTCACGGCCTTCGCGCCGGTCGCGCGCGCGCGCGGCGAGACCGTGCGGGCGGAGAGCTGGGCGGCCCATGCTGCAGCCCTTGCCCAGGCGCTGGATCGTGACGGCTGGGATGGCGAATGGTACCGCCGCGGCTACTACGATGACGGCACACCGCTGGGCTCGGCCAGCAGCGACGAATGCCGCATCGATTCCATCGCGCAATCCTGGGCCGCGATCTCGGGCGCGGCCTCGCCGGAGCGGGCGGCGCAGGCGATGGCGGCGCTCGATCTTCACCTCGTGCGGCGCGAGGATCGCGTGGCGCCGCTGTTCACGCCGCCGTTCGACAAGACCGTGCTTGAGCCCGGCTATATCAAGGGCTATCCGCCGGGCATCCGCGAGAACGGCGGGCAATATACCCATGCCGCCGCCTGGTCGATCATGGGCTTTGCCGCTCTCGGCCAGGGTGACAAGGCGGGTGAGCTGTTCTCGCTGGTCAACCCGATCAACCACACGGCGACGCGCGCCGGCGTGCTGCGCTACAAGGTCGAACCCTATGTGGTGGCGGCCGACGTCTATTCGGTGGCGCCGCATGTCGGACGGGGCGGCTGGACCTGGTATTCCGGCTCGGCCGGCTGGCTCCAACGCGCTGGCGTGGAATCCATTCTCGGTCTCTGCCTAAAAGGCGACTTCCTGGTGCTCGACCCCTGCATCCCCAAGGACTGGCCGGGTTTCGACATGACCTTGAAGTATCGCGGCGCGGTCTATGAAATCTCGGTAAGCAACGCCGCCGGCATCAGTCGTGGGGTGACGACCGCGGAGATCGACGGCGAGGCACAGCCCGTGGCCGAGGGCCGGGTGCGGATCCGGTTGCGCGACGGCGGTTCACACGCCATTCGCGCAACCCTTGGCTAGTTTCGAAGGGATAGATCGGCTACTTGCGCTTGGCGGCTGCGGCCTTGGCGCCCGGATTGGTGTGCGACGCCGCGAACGGCGAATTCGACACGACCACCTTGGTCTTGTCCTGCTTGGGCTTCTTCTTCTCGCGGTTGCTGCGCATCTGACCTTTGGCCATGTCGAATCCTTCCTGTTTGTCGCGGCAAGACCCTAGGCGCATTTGACCGGCGTGTACGATCTGTCTCGCAGGCAGCTACTCGATGGCGGAGGTGAAGATGATCCGCGGTGCCGGGTAGATGATCGACGCTTCGACCATGAGGTCGTTCCTGGGGTCGTTCCTGGGCTGGGCCGCCAAGCGCTCGTTCATCGCCGCGGAGGGACCGCCGCCGCCGCTGGCGGCGAAGACGCCAAGGCAGACCAGACAGCCGCCGACGCAAGCCCCCGGCCCGTAGCCCCAGCTTGCGCTGTAGTTCCAGCAGGGCATGACCGCGATCCCGATCGCGACCAGCAGAAGTGTCAATTCTAGAATGAGCATATCGAGGCAACGACGCCTGAGGGGGCGGGTTCCGCCTTAATCTTGCCTTCAGGACCATGCGTCGAGGCGTCTCCAGTTCATCCACAATGGCCGCGCATGACGTGGCCGGCCCGCGCGGCGATAGTGTCGGCAAAACAATGACCGACGCCCTCTCGACCGCGCACGCGCTGCTGCATTCCGTCTTTGGTTTCAACGAGTTCCGCCCCGGACAGGAGGAGATCGTTCGCGCCGTGCTGGCCGGCGAGAACGTCCTCACGGTCATGCCGACCGGCAGCGGAAAGTCGCTGTGCTACCAGCTCCCGGCCCTGGTGCGCCCGGGCCTCACCCTCGTAGTGTCGCCGCTGATCGCCCTGATGCGCGACCAGGTGCGCGCCCTGGCGGCGGCCGGCGTGGCGGCGGGCAGCCTCAATTCCAGCAACGAGCCGTCCGAGACCGCCCGGGTCATGGACCTGCTGCGCCGGGGCGAGCTCCGCCTGCTCTATGTCGCGCCCGAGCGCCTGGCGCGGCCCGACACGGTCGAGATGCTGGCCGAGGCCAACGTCACCATGATGGCGATCGACGAGGCCCATTGCGTCTCGCAGTGGGGCCACGACTTCCGGCCCGAATATCTCACCCTGGGCAATGTGGCGCGCCAGATCGGCGGGCGGCTACAGACCCTGGCGCTGACGGCGACGGCCGATGCGCCGACCCGCGGCGACATCGTCGAGAAGTTGTTCCCCGCTGCCGCGCCGCGCGTCTTCGTGCGCAGCTTCGACCGGCCCAATCTCCGGCTCGCCTTCCAGACCAAGGAGCGCTCCTCGCGCCAGGTGCTTTCCTTCGTGCGTGCCCACGAGGGCGAAAGCGGCATCGTCTATTGCGCCTCGCGCCGCAAGGTCGAGGAACTGGCCACGACGCTGGGCGAGGCCGGGGTCCGGGCGCTGCCCTATCATGCCGGCCTCGACAAGCGCGTGCGCGACGCCAACCAGGATTCCTTCCAGCAGGACGATGGCGTGGTGATGACCGCCACGGTCGCCTTCGGCATGGGCATCGACAAGCCCGACGTGCGGTTCGTCTGCCACGCCGACCTGCCGTCCAACGTCGAAGCCTACTACCAGGAGATCGGCCGCGCCGGCCGCGACGGGCTGCCGGCCGACACGCTGACGCTCTATGGGCTGGGCGACATGCAGCTCCGCCGCCTGCAGATCGAGCAGAGCGATTCCTCCGACGAGCGCAAACGCATCGAGCGCCAGCGGCTGGGCGCGCTGCTGGCGCTGGCCGAGGCGCCGCGCTGCCGCCGCCAGACCCTGCTGGCCTATTTCGGCGAACAGTCCGAGCCTTGCGGCAACTGCGATCTCTGCGTCGAGGGCGTCGAGCGCTTCGACGGCACCATCGACGCGCAAAAGGCGATGTCGGCCATCCTGCGCACCGGCGAGCGCTTCGGCGTCGAACACCTGGTCGCCATCCTGACCGGCGATCGCACCGAGAACGTGGCTAAGTTCAATCACGATCAGCTGCCGACCTTCGGCGTCGGCTCGGGCCGCAAGGCCGGCGAATGGCGCTCGATCTTCCGCCAGCTCTCGGCGGTCGGCCTGATCGCCCAGGATTTGATGGAGCACGGCCGCTGGTGGGTGACGGACGAAGGCTGGCGGGTGCTGAAGGGCGAGACGCGCATCGAGCTGCGCAAGGATCTCTCCTCGGGCGCCGCCAAGGGCAAGGCAGGCGCCCGCCGCGATCGGCGCGGCGCCACGGCCGCGATCGTGGGCGAGGGCGATACGCCGCTGCTCGATGCCCTGAAGGCGTTGCGCACCAAACTGGCGAGGACCCAGAACGTGCCGGCCTATGTCGTGTTCTCCGACCGCACCCTGGCCGAACTCGCATCCCATCGCCCGGCCAACCCCGGCGCCATGCGCGAGATCCACGGCATCGGCGACGCCAAGCTCGAACGCTATGGTGCGGCGTTCCTCGAAGTCATCCGGGCGAACGCGTAAGGGCTGGGGCTTTTATCCTCATCCTGAGAAGCGCGTCGGCGCGTTCACATGCGCCTGAAGCGCGCGTCTCGAAGGATGGGCAACAGCATGGTTTGTAGCCCATGCTTCGAGACAGTCGCTGCGCGACCTCCTCAGGATGAGGTTTGGTCTGTTCCCTTACTCGCCCGACGGTTCCGGATTCTCGAACGGTGTGCCGGCCTTCAGGATGCGGTAGCGGCCGTCCTGGATTTCGGCCGCGGTCACGATGCCCGTGCGGGCGCTGCCGCCGTCGAGGCCGAGCCGGTCGCCCTCGAACAGGTGCGGGTCTTCCATGCCGCTGATCGCCTTGTGCTTGTCGGGCGGCGTGTGGCCGTGCACCACCAAAGTGCCGCCAAAACCCTGCTTCCAGTCGAGGAAGCCGTGATTGATCCAGGCCCAGCGCGCCTCGGTGAAGATCAGCCAGGGCCGCGCCAGGAACTCGTCGGGGTCGGCGTGCGGGTCGAGGCCGCCGTGGACGAACAACGTGTTGCCCAGCCGCACGTGGCTGCGCATCGCCTGAAGTCTATGCACGACATCGTCGCCCAGCCCGGCCTTGAGCAGCGCCTGGTCGGCGTGAGCCGGGGCGTGGCCTGCCCGCGCGGTCATCTGCTCGACCAGCTTCTGGCCGCCCATGCGTTTGCTGAGCCACATGGTTTCGGCCTTATGGGCATGCGGCCCGCCGACGACGGCCAGCATCATCATGATCTCGTGGTTGCCCATCAGGCGGTCGACGTGATCAACACCGTGCGCTTCCTCACCCCGGGCCCAAAGTTCGAGCACGCCGATGCTGTCGGGCCCGCGGTTGATCATGTCGCCGAGGTAGATCAGGCGCCGCTTGCCATCCTGCTTCTTGGCCAACCCGCTGATGCCGTCGAGCAGGGCTTTCAGCTCCGCCGCGCAGCCATGGACGTCGCCAATCGCGAATACGGTCTCGCCGCCCAGCGCGAACGGTGCGGGTTTCCAGGCGGAAATTTCCAGGGGCACGGTCATGACCGAAATGATAGCCCGCCCCGCCGTGGCTGGGTATGCTGGCGACAACCGTCGCAGAACGGCTTTCATGGGAGGAACGACAATGACCGGCATCAAGCGTCGCGGCGTGCTTGCCGCTGCCCTCACCGCCCCCGCACTCGCGCGGCTGGGAGAGGCCCAGGCACAATCTCAGCCCCAGACCGCGTGGAAGCCCGACAAGCCGATCACGGTCTACAATCCGCTGGCGGCAGGCGGCGTTTGCGACGTGCATCTGCGCTTTTTGGGCGAGCGTGTCGGCCGCAAATGGGGCACGCAGGTGATCGTCGATATCAAGGCCGGCGCCGGCGCCACGCTGGCCGCCGCGCAGATGCCGAACGTCAAGCCCGACGGCTACACGATCGCCTGCATGACCATCAACAGCCTGCGCTATCCACACTACCAGCAGGCCGCCTGGCACCCGCTGCGCGACTTCTCCTACATCATCGGCCTGTCGGAATTCACCTTCGGCGTCGTCGTGAAGGCGGACTCTCCCTACCAGACCATTCAGGATCTGATCGCCGCCGGAAAGCGCGAGCCCGAGAAGCTCAACTACGGCACCAGCGGCGTTGGCGGTACCGGACATCTGCTGATGCTCGAGACCGAGCAGGCGACCGGCGCGCGCTTCACCCATATTCCCTACAAGGGCGGCGCCGAGTGGATGCCGGCGCTGTTGGGCGGACACATCCAGTTCGTGCCCGATGGCGCGCAATGGGCGCCGTTCGTCGAGAACGGCCAGGTCCGTGTGCTGGCGATGGCGACCGAGAAGCGCTTCGGCAAGTATCCCGACAAGCCGACGCTGGTCGAAAGCGGCATCAATGCCGTGGCCGTCAGCCCCTATGGGCTGGTCGGGCCGAAAGATCTGCCGCCCCAAGTCATCCAGGCGCTGCACGACGCCTTCAAGGAGGCGATGGCCGATCCCGGCCACCAGCCGCTGCTCGACAGGTTCATCCAGGAGCCATGGTATCGCGATCCCGCGCAGTACCGCGCCTTCGCCGAGAAATACTACGTCGATGTGAAGCCTACGCTGGTCAAGGCAGGGCTCGCCAAGGCCTGACCCCCTCCGCCGCGTAAGACGGGGCACCTCCCCCGCAAGCAGGGGAGAACAAGCGGGGAGGAGAAGGAACTCAGACTCCTCTCCCGTCATGGGGTCGCGGCTATGGCCGCATCGGCCATAGCCGCCAGGTGGCCGCAGGCCGGAGGGGGTCTTAGGCCGCGTCGTTCTCGCGGATGAAGGCGCGGACCCGCGGCATGATCTGCTCGCGCCACTTGCGGCCGTTGAAGATACCGTAGTGGCCGACCCGCGGCTGCTCCCAGTGGACGTGGCGGGCGCCGGGAATGTTGGGGGTCAGCGCGTGGGCCGCCTTGGTCTGGCCGAGGCCGGAGATATCGTCGAGCTCGCCCTCGACCGTCATCAGCGCGGTTTCGATGGCGGCGGGATTGATCCGGCGGTCGCGGCTCACCCACTCGCCGCGTGGCAGCAGGTGCTCCTTGAAAACCACTTCGATGGTCTGGAGGTAGAATTCGGCGCTCAAGTCCATGACCGCGAGATATTCGTCGTAGAAGGTGCGGTGGCCGTCAGCCGAATCGTCGTCGCCCTTTACCAGGTGCTCGAACTGCCGCATGTGCGCGTTCACATGGCGGTCGAGGTTCATCGAAATGAAACTGGTGAGCTGCAGGAAGCCCGGGTAGACGCGCCGCATGGCGCCCGGATAGCCGAACGGCACCGTCGAGATCACGTTCTGGCGGAACCACATCATCGAGTTGCGCATCGCCAGATCGTTCGGAACGGTCGGGCTTTGGCGCGTGTCGATGGGACCTCCCATGAGGGTGAGCGAGCGCGGCTGGCGCGGGTCTTTGGCTTCGGCCATCAGCGCGGCCGCCGCCATCACCGGCACCGACGGCTGGCAGACGGCAATGACATGCACGTCGGGCCCGAGGTAGCGGCAGAATGCCATGATGTAGTCGATGTAGTCGTCGAGCGAGAAGTTGCCGGCGGTGAGCGGCACCTCACGGGCATCCTTCCAATCGGTGATGTGGACGTCGTGCTCGGGCAGCAGCGCTTCGACCGTGCCGCGCAGCAGGGTGGCGAAGTGGCCGCTCATCGGGGCGACCACCAGCACCTTGGGATCTCGCCGGGCGGTGTCGCGATGGAAATGGATTAGATCGCAGAACGGCTTGCGCAGTAGCAGCTCTTCGTTGACCTCGACGGTCTCGTTGCCGATCTGGGCGGTCTTCAGGTCGAAGTGGGGCTTGCCATAGTTCTGAGTAAGCCTCGCCACGATCTCGGCACCCGCCGCCACCGACTTTCCGATCCAGGTTTCGGACAGCGGATTGTAGGGGCTGGAATAAGCCTGCTCGAGGGCGTTGGCCCAGAGGCGGACGGGCTGGGCGAACTGCCGCTGGAATTCGTAGGCTTGATACAACATTGGGGCCGGATTGTACGTGGTGACGACCGCTTGTCACTTCAATACTGCATCGCACAATTTGTGGAAATTCAACGACTTATAATAACCGTCCCACGGCCTTGGCGATGGCATCGGCCTTGGCTTCGTGGGTGAAGTGGGTGACGAACCGGCCGTTCCGGTCGAGCAGGTAGACGATCGAGGAGTGGTCCATCAGGTAGGGGCCGCCATCCTTGCCTGGGACCTTCTGGTAATAGACGCGAAAGGCGCGGGCGACGTCGGCCACCTGCTGCGGTGTGCCGGTGAGGCCGATGAAGGTCGGCCCGAAGTTGGGCACGTAGCCTTTCAGCAGCGCCGGCGTGTCGCGCTCCGGATCGACGGTGATGAAGACGAGGTTGACCTTCTTGGTGGCATCGGGCCCGAGCTGCTCGACCGCCGTCTCCATCAGCAGCAGCGAGGTCGGGCAGACGTCGGGACAGTAGGTGAAGCCGAAGTAGATCAGCGTCGGCTTGCCCTTGAGGCTGTCGCTGGTGATGGTTCGGCCGTCCTGGTCGATCAGTGTGAAGGGTCCGCCGATGCTGGGACCGCCGCCCCGGACGGCATCCCAGCCGATCCAGCCGGCGGCGACGGCGAGGGTTGCAATCCAGACGCCGAGCAGGACTTTCATGGTACGCGACATGGCCGGGAACATGGGCCGGGCCGGGCGGCTCGACAAGCCGGACCACTGGTCGCACAAGAGGAATTGATGAGCGCCGATATCGTCCTTCTGACGCACGCCGCCGACTACGCCGCCCGCCAGCACATCGCCCAGCGGCGCAAGGGCGAGCGCGCCGAGCCCTACATCAACCACCTCACCGAAGTGGCGGCCTTGCTCGCCGAGGCGACTGGCGGCGCCGATATCACGCTGCTGGCCGGCGGGCTTCTGCACGACACGCTCGAAGACACCGACGCGACCTACGAGGATCTGGAACAGCGCTTCGGCCCCGAGGTCGCGGCTCTGGTGGCCGAGGTGACGGACGACAAGTCGCTGCCCAAGGAAGAGCGCAAGCGCCTGCAGATCGACAAGACGCCCTCGAAGTCGCGACGCGCGAAGCTGCTGAAAATCGCCGACAAGACCTCCAACCTGCGCAGCATGGTGAGCAGCCCGCCAAAGGGATGGACGCCAGAGCGGCTGCGCGACTATGTCGGATGGGCCGAGCAGGTGGTGCGCTCGTGCCGCGGTCTCAATGCCGGGCTCGATGCGGCCTTCGACCAGGCCTACGCCGATGCCAGGCGGCATCTCGGCTGAGGAGGACGGATTGGCGGCACAGCGCATCGTGGTGCTCGGCGCCGGCTTCGCCGGCCTGTGGAGCGCGATTGGTGCCGCTCGCGCGCTGGATGAATTGGGCGTCGGCGCCGACAAGGTCGAGATCGTGGTGATCGAGCGGACGGCCTGGCACTCGATCCGCGTGCGCAACTACGAGGCCGATCTCGAAGGCACGCGCGTCGCCCTGGACAGCGTGCTGGGCCCGATCGGTGTCCGTCGTCTCGAAGGCGAGGTGACCGGCATCGATGTCGAACGACGGATCGTCACTTATGAATCGGGCGGCGTCTCGCACGGCATCACCTACGACCGGCTGGTTTTTGCGCTGGGCAGCCGTCTCGCCCTTCCGCCGATCAAGGGGCTTGGCGACCATGCCTTCGATGTCGACACGCATGCGGCCGCCGAACGGCTCAACGCCCATATCGCAAGCCTGCCCAAGCGGCCGCCTTCGCCCGGTCGATCCACCGTGCTCGTGGTTGGCGGCGGCCTGACCGGCATAGAAGCGGCGGCCGAGATGCCCGGCAAGCTGCGGGCAGCTGGCATCGCGTCGCCCCGCGTTATCCTGGCCGATCATGCGCCGCGGATCGGCAGCGACATGGGTGCGAGCGCCCAACCCGTCATCGACGAAGCCCTCGGCGCTCTTGGCGTGGAAATGCGCGGCGGCGTCTCGGTCGCGGCCGTCGATGCGGAGGGCGCGACCTTGGCTACGGGCGAACGCATCGCCGCCGCGACGGTGGTCTGGTGTGCCGGCATGCAGGCCCATCCGCTCACGGCGCAGTTCCCGGTCGAACGCGACCGATTGGGTCGCCTGCCGGTCGAACCGTCGCTCAAGATCAAGGGTCTCGCGGCCGAGTTCGCCGCCGGCGATTGCGCCTGGCTGCTGGTCGACGATATCCATTGCTCGGTGATGTCGTGCCAGCACGGCCGGCCAATGGGACGTTTCGCTGGCCACAACGTCGTCTGCGACCTGCTGGGCCGGCCGTTGCTGCCGCTTCGTATCGACTGGTACACGACGATCCTCGACCTCGGCCCGTGGGGCGCCGTCTACACCGAAGGCTGGGACCGAACGCTCGTGTCGCAAGGTGCTGCGGCCAAGCGCACCAAGGAGATCATCACCCGCGAGCGCATCTATCCGCCGCGGTCTGGCGACCGCCGGGCGATCCTCGATGCCGCAGCGCCCACGGTGCAGGCGCCGCCTGTTCGTTTTGGGTGAGGGAGAAGACGATGTTCTACGATGCCGCCAAGCGCGACCATGGGCTGCCGCAGGATCCGCTGAAAGCGCTGATCGTGCCGCGGCCGATCGGCTGGATCTCGACCGTCGATTCCCGGGGCCGGGTCAATCTCGCGCCCTACAGCTTTTATAACGGCGTCGGCGAGTTCCCGCCGATGGTCTATTTCTCGACCACCGGCACCTACGGCGACACGCCGACCAAGCACAGCCGCATGAACGCCGAGCAGACCGGCGAATTCGTCGTCAACATGGTGAGCGCCGATCTCGCGGAACAGATGAACGTGACGACGGCGATGGTGGCGTTCGGCGTCGACGAGCTGAAGCTCGCGGGGCTCACGCCGGTGCCCTGCCAGTTCGTGAAGCCGCCGCGCGTAAAAGAATCGCCGGTGGCGCTGGAGTGCAAGTACTGGCGCACCATCGAGATGCCAGCCGAGAAGGGGCATGAGCACCAGCGCGGCTCGGTGGTGTTCGGCCAGGTGGTCGGCATCCATATCGACGACGGCATCATCAAGGACGGCCGCATCGACATCTTGGCATTCAAACCGGTTGCCCGGTTAGGTTATAGCGAATACACCACTACGGATAACGTCTGGCGGATGCGCCGGCCGGATGACCCCCGCTATCAGTAGGCCCCGCAATCAGTAAGCCAAGGTATCAATGATGTTCTACGACATGACCGGCCGCGACCATGGCGGGATGCAGATTCCCTTCACAGCACTGGTCGTGCCGCGTCCCATCGGCTGGATCTCGACGGTCGACAGTCAGGGCAGTGTCAATCTCGCGCCCTACAGCTTCTACAATGCCGTCAGCGGCTCGCCGCCCATGGTCTATTTTTCGACCACCGGCACCTATGGCGACAACCCGACCAAGCACAGCAGGCGCAACGCCGAGGAGACCGGCGAGTTCGTGGTCAACATGGTGAGCGCCGAGCTCGCCGAGCAGATGAACGTAACGACCACGATGGTCGACTACGGCGTCGACGAGATGAAGCTGGCGGGCCTTGCCCCCGCGCCGTCGCGCTTCGTCAAGCCGCCGCGCGTCGCCCGCTCGCCGATCGCACTGGAGTGCAAGTACTGGAAGACGATCGAGATGCCGGTCGAGGAGGGCCGCGAGGCGCATCAGGCCGCCGTGGTGTTCGGCCGGGTCGTCGGCATCCATATCGACGACGGCATCGTCAAGGAAGGCCGCATCGACACGCTGGCCTTCAAGCCGGTCGCCCGCCTGGGCTATAGCGAATACACCACGACCGAGAACGTCTGGAAGATGCGGCGGCCGGACGATCCTTGATATTTGAAGCGCCGACTCAAAGTTGCAAGTTCAGCAGGTTTTGTGCTACTTTTCAGCTATAGTCGGCGCCTTTGTGCAGGCACTGCTGGCAACGCCCGAACAGCTCCGTTCCGGGCGTTTTTCCTGGCTTCTTTTTCGGACAGGTCCGACGATTCTCACTGCGTCGAAAAGAATCTTCCGGTTCAAGCGGGCCGGCGATTTGCGAATTTTCAGACAGACACATTCTGGACAACTCGTGTCCAGAAAGTAGCCTTCAGCAAGGGCACACGACAGGCGCCACCGACCGCGCCATGGCCAGCACGCGCCGGTCGGCCATCGCTTCGCCCATCAGCATGAAGCCCACCGGCAGTTCGCCCGCGGTGTGGCAGGGCAGGCTGATGCCGCAGCGGTCGAGGAAGTTGCCGACCGTGGTGTTGCGCAGCAGCAGCATGTTCTTCTTGGTGAAGCCGTCGGGCGTAGAAACCTCGTCGAGCGTCGGCGCCACAATGGCGCAGGTCGGCATGGCGACGGCATCGTAATTCGAGGTGATCGCCGAGACGCGGCGGCAGAGGTTGGCGCGCTTGGCCAAAAGCTCGATATAGTCGGCGGCGGTCATCTCCTTGCCGCGCATGATGCGCGGCGCCACGAACGGGTCGTAGACATTGCCGCGACGGGCGATCAGCTCCCTGTGCCAGGCATAGGCCTCTGATGCGGCAAACCCGCCCTTGGCGTTGATGGCGGGCAGTTCGTTGAGCTGGGGCAGGTCGATGTGGTCGATCTTCACGCCCTTGGCCGCGAGTGCCTTCAGGGCGCGCTCGAAGGCCTTGGCGACGGTGGGATCGAGATCGTCCATCACGAAGTGCTTAGGGACGGCGAGCCGGAGACCGCCGAGCGGCATTGCTTCGGGCACGCTGATCGGCTCATTGGCGAACACCGCATCGATGATGGCGCAATCTTCCACGGAGTTGGCGAGAGGCCCGATCGAATCGAGCGAGGTCGACAGCGGCACGACGCCGTCGATCGGCACGCGCCTGGCGGTCGGCTTGAAGCCCACGATGCCGCAGACGGCGGCGGGAATGCGCACCGAGCCGCCGGTATCGGTGCCGAGCGCGGCCACGGCCATGCGATCGGCGACCGAGACGGCGGCACCGGCCGAGGAGCCGCCGGGCACGCGCGTACGGTCGGCGGGATTGCCGGGCGTGCCGTAGTGTGGATTGAAGCCCACGCCGGAGAAGGCGAACTCGCTCATGTTGGTGCTGCCGACGATCACCGCGCCGGCGGCCCGGAGGCGCGCCACCACGGGCGCATCGGCCTTGGCCGGTGGCGCGTCGTCGAGCGCCTTCGATCCCGATAGCGTGGTCTCGCCCGCCACGTCGCAGAGGTTCTTGATCGAGACCGGGATGCCCTGGAGCGGCGAGGCAGTGAGCCCCGCCTTGCGCTGCAGGTCGCTGGCGTCGGCGGCGGCCAGCGCCTGGCTGCGCCAGACTTTTATGAAGGCGCGCTTGCCTTCGCCCTTGGGATCCTCGATGCGGGCGAGGGCTTCCTCGGTGAGCTTGCGCGAAGAGGTACGGCCGGCCGCGAGGTCGGCGCTGAGCTGCTGGATGGTCGGGTTCATTTTGCGCGATTCTTCACCAGGTCGTCGACCACGCCGGGATCGGCCAGGGTAGAGGTGTCGCCGAGATTGGACACATCGTTCTCGGCGATCTTGCGCAAGATGCGGCGCATGATCTTGCCCGAGCGCGTCTTGGGCAGGCCGGGCGCCCACTGGATGACGTCGGGGGTGGCGATCGGGCCGATCTCCTTGCGCACCCAGGCGACCAGCTCCTTGCGCAGGTCGTCGGAGGATTCCTGGCCGGCTTTGAGCGTCACATAGGCGTAGATGCCCTGGCCCTTGATGTCGTGCGGGTAGCCGACGACGGCGGCCTCGGCCACCTTGGTATTGCCGACCAGGGCGCTCTCGACCTCGGCGGTGCCGATGCGATGGCCGGAGACGTTGATCACGTCGTCGACCCGGCCGGTGATCCAGTAGTAGCCGTCGGCGTCGCGGCGCGCCCCGTCGCCGGTGAAGTACATGCCGGGGTAGGTCTTGAAGTAGGTTTCAATGAAGCGTTGGTGATCGCCGTAGACCGAGCGCATCTGGCCGGGCCACGAACCCTCCAGGCAGAGGTTGCCGGAGCAGGCCCCCTCGAGCCGCTTGCCCTCGGCATCGACCATGACCGGCTGCACGCCGAAGAACGGCTGGGTCGCCGAGCCCGGCTTCAGCGGCGTGGCGCCGGGCAATGGGGTGATCAGGATGCCGCCGGTCTCGGTCTGCCACCAAGTGTCGACGATCGGGCAGCGGCTGTCGCCGACCACGCGGTAGTACCAGAGCCACGCCTCGGGATTGATCGGCTCGCCGACCGAGCCCAGCAGGCGCAGGCTCTTGCGGCTCGCCTTCTTCACCGGCGCCTCGCCCTCGCGCATCAGGGCGCGGATGGCGGTAGGGGCGGTGTAGAAGATGTTGACCTGGTGCTTGTCGATCACCTGCCAGAAGCGGCTGGAGTCGGGATAGTTGGGCACGCCCTCGAACATCAGGGTAGTGGCGCCGTTGGCGAGCGGTCCGTAGACGATGTAGCTGTGCCCGGTCACCCAACCCACGTCGGCGGTGCACCAGTAGACGTCGCCATCATGATAATCGAAGACATATTGGTGCGTCATCGAGGCGAACACGATGTAGCCGCCCGTGGTGTGCAGCACGCCTTTGGGCTTTCCGGTCGAGCCCGACGTATAGAGGATGAACAGTGGATCCTCGGCACCCATCGGCTCGGGCTTGCAGTCGGCCGGTACCTTGGCCGCGATCTCGTGCCACCATACGTCGCGGCCGGCGTCCCAGGCGACCTTGCCGCCGGTGTGCTTGACCACTAGCACCTTCTTGACGCCGGGGCTCTTCTTCACCGCCTCGTCGCAATTGGCTTTCAGCGGCACATGCTTGCCGGCGCGCAGGCCTTCGTCGGCGGTGATGACGATGTTGCTTTCGCAGTCCTGGATGCGGTTGGCCAGGCTGTCGGGCGAGAAGCCGCCGAACACCACCGAGTGGACGGCGCCGATGCGCGTGCAGGCGAGCATGGCGTAGGCGGCCTCGGGGATCATCGGCAGGTAGATCGTGATGCGGTCGCCCTTCTTGGCGCCCAGCTCCTTCAGCGCATTGGCCATGCGGCAGACTTCGGCGTGCAGCTCGCGGTAGCTGATCTTCTTGGATTTCGCCGGGTCGTCGCCTTCCCAGATGATTGCCGTCTGGTTGGCGCGCTTGGCGAGATGACGATCGATGCAGTTGGCCGAGACGTTCAGCACGCCGTCGTGGAACCAGCGGATGCGGACGTCGCCGGTGTAGTCGACGTCGCGCACGGCGCCGGGGCTAAAAGGCTTGATCCAGTCGACGCGTTTACCGTGCTCGCCCCAGAAAGTGGCCGGATCCCGGGTCGAGGCCTCGTACATGGTCTTGTACTTGGCGCCGTCGACATAGGCCCGCTTGGCCCAGTCGGCGCTGACGTCGATCAGTTCATCGGCCATCGGTTTCCTCCCGGCTGCTTTGCGCAGCAAATTCAGCGGGTTTTAGCCCGCTCTCGCGGGACTCGGCAATTCGACTTTGGCCGCGTTCGGCAGGCGCAGCCAGGCCACCAAGCCGAACAGCAGAATGACGACCGGCATCAGCGGCACGTGTTGGTCGTTCAGGATCACGCCGACCGTGGGGGCAACCCACAGCGCGATGTGGACCGGGCGCTCCAGCGGCAGGAAGCCGCGTCGCATGCCTTGGCGGTACAGCACGACCACGGCCGGCATCAGCAGCAGCAGGTCGTAGTTGAGCGTATAGGGCGAGACGAGGAAGGTCGCTGTCGCCAGCACGGCGATGCGCGCTTCCGGGTCGCTCGGCCGGCGGAAGGCAAGCCACACCGCGACCGCCGACAGCGCCGCGCCGGCGAGCTGGATCAACCCGGCCGCGCCAGCGGACAGGCCGATCATGCGCGCGGCACCCATGAGGCTCGTGAGGTTGGAATAGATGCGGTTGTACATTATGTCGGCGAAGCGCGGCGTGGCGGTATCCCGCGCCGCCTCGAGGAATGCCAGCCAGAAGCCCAGGCCGAACACGCCCGCACTCGCAAGGCAGAGTGCGGCGACGACCGCAACCATTGCCAGCATGGCGCGCCATTCGCGGGCTGCCAGCAGGGCGAGCGGCACCAGCACCCAGATCTGCGGCTTGTAGGCCAGGAAGCCGAGCAGCGCGCCACCGAGCCAGGGCGCGCGCGGCACGAGATGGAAGCCGCCATAGAACAGCGCGAGGCTCAGCCAAGTGTTCTGCCCGGCGAGCACGACCCACATGGCCGCGGGCGAGGTGACGACGGCGAGCCAGCCCCAGCCGGTGCGCGGTCCCTGCATCGCCGTCGCAAACGCCGCCGTCAGGCCGGCGAACAGCAGATAGGCCTTGGGGGCCGCCAGGAGCCCGAACGGCAGGATCAGCAGCAGCCAGATCGGCGGGTAGAGAAAGGGCCGGAACTCGATGGTGCCGTGGAAGTGGTCGGCATAGAGCGCATTCTGGAAGGCGGTGAAGGCATCGATGTCATAGACGATGGCGAGCTTACCCTCGAAGTAGGCGCGCGCGGCGGTAAGGAAGACGAGAAAGTCGGGATAGAGGACATCGAAATCCAGGCCGATGGGCGGCCCGTGCGCGATCGACAGGATTACTTGCAAGACGCCGTAGAGTCCGACCAGGGCACAGGCCCAGATCAGAGGGTCGCGGCGCGCCGCCGAGATCATGCCGCCCGCCTCCGCATCATCAGCATCGAGATCAGCCCAGATTAAGCGATTCTAGCGCGGCCACCGCAGCATGCAATCCGTGGGGATATCTCACCCTCGCCCGCCAATTGCCGCGATGGCATAGTCGCTTCGCGCAAAACGTTCAACGTGCGGGCGATTCAGAGTTGGCATGACCGGCAGACGTGATGCTCTTGTCCTGCTGATCGTGGCGGCCATGCTGCTGGCGCCGTCGTTGGTCCTCGGCAACCTGCTGTCCCACAGCTCGCCGCAGAACGTGACCTGGGCGGCGCAGTTCAGCGACCAGTTCCGCAGCGGAATCCTCTACCCACGCTGGCTTCCTGACTCCTTCGACGGTTTGGGCAGTCCCACCTTCTATTTTTACCCGCCGATCGCGTTCTGGGTCACGGCGCTGGTCAGCCTGGTGACGCTTGGTGCGCTGTCCACGTCGTATTGTCTGTCGCTTGCCACGCTGGTGCTGCTGTGGGCGTCCGGCATGACCATGCGCGCCTGGCTGAGGCCGGCCACGGGATCAGCGCGCCTGGCGTTCTATGGTGCGCTCGCCTACATGGCGGCACCTTATCATCTGGTCGACCACTACTATCGCGGCGCCTTCGCGGAGTTTGCCGCCTATGCCGTGCTGCCGCTGGTGATGCTGTCGGTTCGCCGCATCGCCGACGGCCGCCGATACGGCATCCTCGCCCTTGCCGCCTCCTATGCGGCGCTGCCCATGGCGCATCTGCCCACGTCGCTGCTGATCTCGCTGACCGCGCTGCCGCTCTATGTGCTGTACCGGGGATGGCGATTGGCTGCGCCGGGGCCTGCTCTGAAATTCTTCGGCCAATGCGCGGTTGGTGGCGTGCTCGGGCTCGGGCTCTCGGCCATCTACCTGGCTCCCGCCCTTGGCCTCCAGCACTGGATTCCGGCCGACACGCTCTGGGAAGGGGACTACCGGATCGAGAACTGGTTCCTGCTGACGCCGCATCGTTGGCCGCCGCCGCTCGACATGATGCTGATCATCGTCTCCTGCGCGGTGGCCTACACCATCGCAGCCATCGGCGTTGTGGCGTTGCAAATCCGCAGCGAAGGGCTGCGGGGATGGCGATCGGAGCCGGCGTTCTGGAGCTTCCTGTGCCTGCTTTGCGTCCTAATGGTCGCCGGCGCCCTGCCGTGGTTTTGGCTCATCCCCTTCACCGCCAAGGTGCAGTTTCCGTGGCGGCTGATGATCGTGGTCGAGTTCGCCGCCGTGACGGCGCTCTGTCTCGCGCCATGGGCCTCATTGCAACGGACTGCGGCACGGGTTCTGCGACTGACTTTGCTCGCCTTGGCTCCCGCCGTCGTCATCCTGCTGGTAGCGGTAGGCCATCGCGTCGACGTATCGCTCGCCCAGAAGGAAAAGCCGGCGGATGTTAAGGAATTCCTGCCGGCCGGCTTTCCCATAAAGCCGCAGGGCGGCTATGCCGAGCTCGGCCTCGAGCCACTCAGGGACGTGCCGACAATCACCTGCACGCCCGCGCCGCGGACGTGCCGGGCGACCGCCCTGCCGATCAGCGAGCTCGCGATCGAGATCGCCAGCGAAGGGCCGACCGACGTCGTCGTGCGGCGCTTCGCCTATCCGTTCTGGCGAACCGAGCCGTCGTTGCCGATCACGGCGACCGAACCGCTGCGCCTCGTTGCGTTCACCGTGCCGGCCGGTCGCCATGCCGTGCACCTGCAACACAAGAAGCCGATGGCGGAGCTGGTCGGTTGGGCGATTTCGGGCCTGTCGCTAGTGCTGTTCGCGGCCGGCGCCCTGGTCAGTCGGTATGCCAGCGCACGAAGTCCTGGATCGGCGCCCGTTCGGTGATCAGGCAGTTGGGCACCGCATCGGGATCGGCGTGGCCCAGCGCCAGGCCGCAGATCACGACCTGATCGTCGGGAATCTTCAGCTCGCGCCGCACGACATGCTGATAGCGGCTGAAGGCGGCCTGCGGGCAGGTATGCAGGCCCTTCTCGCGGGCCAGTAGCATGAGCTGGTCGAGGAAGATGCCGCAGTCGATCCACTGGCCATTGCCCATGCGCCGCTCGACGCAGAGGATCATGCCAACCGGCGCGTCGAAGAAGTCGTAGTTCTTGCGGAACTGCTTCAGCATGCCGGCGGCGTCGCCGCGCGGCACGTCGAGCAGGGTGTAAAGCTGCTTGCCGACCAGCTTGCGTCTCTGGTCGTAGACCGGCGTGAATTCCTTCGGATAGACGTCGTATTCCGCACCCGGCCCCGAATCGCCGTCGTCCATCGCCTTCAGGATCGCCGCCGACAGGCGCGGCCGCGCCTTGCCCGTCGTGATGTGGAGCTTCCACGGCTGCAGGTTGCCGTTGGAGGCCGCCCGGTTGGCATTGGTCACGATCCATTCGATGTCGGCTTTCGGCACCGGGTCCGGCGTGAAGACCCGCATGGAGCGGCGCGAATTGATGGCTTCGGAAACACGCATGAACGGCTAACTCCGGATGAGATGACGGCGCAGGAAGTCGAACAGCTTACGCCGGGCGATGGCATTTTGCTGCTCGGTGAAATAGTGGCTGGCACCTGCAATCACGAAGGCCTCGGCGTCCTTGCCGTGGTCGCGCAGGGCCTGGGCCATGGCCATGCTCTGCGCCACCGGCACGTTCTCGTCGAGATCACCATGAATCAGCAGCACCGGCGCGTCGATCTGGGCCACGCGCAGGATCGGCGAGCGCACCGGCAGGCCCTCGGGCCCGCACAGATCGTCGAGATAGTCGCGCATGAAGGGATTGGCCTCGCGCCAGCGTGCGAGATCGGTCGGCGCGAAGAACGAGGCGACAGCCTTGATCGGTGGCTTGTGGGCGGCGGCGAGCAGCGCCACCTGGCCGCCCATCGAGGCGCCGACCAGGCCGATACGATCGCGATCTACAAGCGGCCGCTTGGCCAGCCAGTCGATCGCAGCCAGCACGTCGAGCGGCTGGCGCAGCCCCTGGTCGTTTTCGCCCTCCGATCCCAGCCAGCCGCGCAGCGACAGCGCCAGGGCGGCATAGCCATTGGCCGCGGCGGCGCGCGCCAAGCCAACCATGTTGTGGGCGTGGCCGGCAAATCCGTGCAGCAGGATCAGCGCCGGATAGGGCGGTTGGCCGGCTTGCGGCTTGAAGAAGTAACCGCCCAGGCTGATGCCGTGGCCGGGCACGCGCACCTGCTCGGCATCGGCGATGTCGGGCAACTCGTCCCAGCGGTGCATGACTTCGATGGGCACGCCGTCGGGATCGCGAAAACCAACCGAGTAGGAACCCGGCGCCAGGTAGTCGAGTTCCTGCGGGCGCTGGATGATCTCCGCGCCCGCGTCGCGCAGTTCGGCGAACACCTGGTCGACCTGGGCGCGGCTCTCGGCCGACACGGCGAGCCACAGCGCTCCCGGCCCGTAGGAAACGCCGTCCTTGGCCTGGCGCATGACGAAATGGTCGTAGCCGCGCGACCACATCACGCGGTCGGGGCTCGCCCAGACGCGATGGAAGCCCAGCATCGGCAACCACAGCCGGTGGAACGCCACCGAGCGCGCGAGGTCGCTCACCTCGATCGCGGCGCCGGCGAACGACGAGCGTGGCCGCATCAGGACGACTGAAGCGCGAGCGCGTGCAGCTCGTCGCGTCGGAGGTGCTCTTCGCCGGCGAGGAAGAACTCGTCGAGTTGCGGCGGCTTCACCGCGGTGCCGGCCAGCATGGCATGGGCCTGGCCGCGGTGATGGGTCTGGTGCTGGAACAGATGCTCGAGGATCGAGGCCACCGTCGAGGCCGGCGGCGTGCGGTTGGGCCGCGGCAGCACGAGGCCCTCGGTCAGCGTCGCGTCGGTCTGGCGCTCGCAGAAGGCGAGCAGCCGCCGGTCGCTGGCGATCTGGGCATCGTAGAGGGACGCAGCGTCCGGGAAGTCGGGGATCGGGTCGTGATAGCGCGCGAGGACCGTCGGATCGCGCAGGAGCGCGTCGATGTAATAGGTATCGACCCAGAGGATGTGGTTCAGCGTGGCGCGCAGCGAGGGGAAGAAGCTCGTGCGGGGTGCCGCGAACTCGGCCGGCGACAGCGCCTTGCAGGCCGAGAGGAACCGGTGATTCGACCAGATGTTGTTGCGGGCCATGGCGACGAAATGGCCGGTAAACTCCCCACCTTGAGCGGGTGTCGCCATGGCTGATCCGCTCCCGCCCGGGCTCAGGCCGCTTGCGCCAGATTGCGCAGCACGTACTGAAGCACGCCGCCGTTCTTGAAGTACTCGACCTCCTCGGCGGTATCGATGCGGCACTTGAGGACGATCTTCTCGCTGGTGCCGTCGCGGCGATGGATGGTGAGCGGCACGTCCATGCCGACCTTCAGGCCGCCGTCGATGCCGTCGACGTCGAAACTCTCGGTGCCCGTAAGGTTCAGCGTCTTGCGCGTCATGCCGTCCTTGAACTGCAGCGGCAGTACGCCCATGCCGACCAGGTTGGAGCGGTGGATGCGCTCGAACGTCTCGCACACCACGGCCTTCACGCCGAGCAGGTTGACGCCCTTGGCGGCCCAGTCGCGCGAGCTGCCGGTGCCGTATTCCTTGCCGGCGATCAGGATCTGCGGCGTGTGCTCCTTGCGGTAGCGCATCGCCACGTCGTAGATCGGCTCGGCCTGGTCCGACTGCCAGTGATGGGTGAAGCCGCCCTCGACGCCCGGCACCATCTCGTTCTTGAGGCGGATGTTGGCGAAGGTGCCGCGCATCATGACCTCGTGATTGCCGCGGCGCGTGCCGTATTGGTTGAAGTCCTTCGGCGCCACGCCCTCTTCCTGCAGATAGGCGCCGGCCGGGCTGTCCTTGCGGATCGAGCCGGCGGGCGAGATGTGGTCGGTCGTGATCGAATCGCCGAACTGGCCGAGCGGACGCGCACCGGTGATGTTGGTGATCGATCCGGGCGTCTTGCCCATGCCGTCGAAGTACGGCGGGTTGCGCACGTAGGTCGACTTGTCGTCCCAGGCGTAGGTCAGGCTGGGCTTGGTCTTGATGCTGCGCCAGAAACGGTCGCCCTTGAAGACGTCGGCGTAGCGCTTCTTGAACGCCCTGGTGGTGACGAACTTGTCGACGGCCTTCGACACTTCCATGTTCGACGGCCAGAGGTCCTTCAGATAGACCGGCTTGCCGCCCTTGCCGACGCCGATCGGATCCTTGGTGATGTCGATCTTCATCGAGCCGGCCAGCGCGTAGATCACGACCAGCATCGGCGAGGCGAGATAGTTGGCGCGGGTCAACGGATTGACGCGGCCTTCGAAGTTGCGGTTGCCCGACAGCACCGAGCAGACCACGAGGTCGCCGTCGCCTATCGCCTTGGTGACGGGATCGGGCAGGGGCCCGGAATTGCCGATGCAGGAGGTGCAGCCGTAGCCCACCAGATTGTAGCCGATCTTGTTGAGGTCCTTCTGCAGGCCCGAAGCCTCGAGATACTCGGTCACGACCTGCGAGCCCGGTGCCAGCGAGGTCTTCACCCACGGCTTTACCTTGAGCCCGTGCTTCACCGCGTTGCGCGCGATCAGGCCGGCACCCAGCATGACGTAGGGATTGGACGTGTTGGTGCAGGAGGTAATGGCCGCGATCACCACGTCGCCATGGCCGAGGTCGTAGTTGGTGCCCTCGCACGCGACGCGCTTGCCGGTGTCCTTGCGGTCGAATTCCTTCTCCATGTTGGCGACGAACTGATGCGCCGCTTCCGACAGCGGCACGCGGTCCTGCGGGCGCTTCGGTCCGGCGAGGCTCGGCACGACGTCGCCGAGATCGAGCGAGAGCGTGTCGGTGAAGATCGGATCGACCGACTTCTTGTTGCGCCACAGGCCCTGCTTCTTGGCGTAGGCCTCGGTGAGCTTGGCCGCCGCGCCGCGGTTGGTGGTCTTGAGATAGCCCAGGGTGATGTTGTCGACCGGGAAGAAGCCACAGGTCGCGCCATATTCCGGCGCCATGTTGGCGATGGTGGCCCGGTTGGCGAGCGGCATCTCGTCGAGGCCTTCACCGTAGAATTCCACGAACTTGCTGACCACGCCTTTCTTGCGCAGCATCTGCGTGACGGTGAGCACGAGATCGGTGGCGGTCGCCCCCTCGGGCAGCTTGCCGGTCAGCTTGAAGCCCACGACGTCAGGGATCACCATCGGCTGCGCCTGACCCAGCATGGCGGCCTCGGCCTCGATGCCGCCGACGCCCCAACCCAGGACCGAGAGGCCGTTCACCATCGTGGTGTGACTGTCGGTACCGACCAGCGTGTCGGGATAGGCGACCGTTTCCTTGCCTTCCTTCTTGGTCCAGACGACCTGCGACAGGTATTCCAGGTTGACCTGGTGGCAGATGCCGGTGCCCGGCGGCACGACGCGGAAATTGTCGAACGCCATCGCACCCCAGCGCAGGAACTGGTAGCGCTCCAAATTGCGCTCGTATTCGAGCTTCACGTTGGCGCCGAAGGCGGCGTTGTTGCCGAAATTGTCGACGATCACCGAATGGTCGATCACGAGGTCGACCGGTACCAGCGGGTTGATCTTCTTGGCGTCGCCGCCCAGCTTACCCATGGCGTCGCGCATGGCGGCAAGGTCGACCACCGCCGGCACGCCGGTGAAATCCTGCATCAGCACGCGGGCGGGCCGGAAGTTGATCTCCTTGACCGATCTGCCGCCGTTCTTAAGCCAATCGGAGAAGGCGGCGATGTCGCCCTTCTTGACGGTGGTGCCGTCCTCATGCCGCACGAGATTTTCGAGCAGGACGCGCAAAGAGAAGGGCAGGCGGCTGAGGTCACCGACCTCCTTCTCGACCGCCTTGAGGCTGAAATAGGTATAGGTCTTGGCGCCGACCTTCAGCGTCTTGCGGGCCTTGAAGCTGTTCGGATGGACGGCGGCCATGGTAGGGTACTCCTGGAAGACGGTTTTGGGCGGACGGTGGCAAAATAGGGGCAGGGACCTCTACAGGCAATCGGCGGATGCAGGTGGTTGGTGCATGTGCCAGATTGCCCCGATGCAGCGGGTAATCGTGAAGGCAATTGGGGCTTTTGTAGCCCTCGCCACGGCCTCCGCTGAGGCCGTGGCGCAGCGCAACGGCAGCGACTGGGATCAGCCGGCGCGCGGCTTCGACCAGCAGCCGGCCGGCGGCGGCCTTGGCACGTCTGCCAGCAAGCGAAACGATACCCTGGATGCCCTCGACAAGATCCTGTCGAGCTCCAAGCTCTCCGCCTTCGATCGTTCGCTCTATCTCAGCATGCGCGCCTATCAGCTGAGCCGGCTCGGCCGCGAGGCCGACAGCCGCAAGGATATCGACGAGATGGGCAAGATCCTGCCCACGGGCTGGCAGATGGTGCTGTCCAGCACCGTGCCCGAGCTGGCGGGCGGCGGCGACCGCGCGGCGGCCTTGCGCACGCTCGACCACGCGCTGCTGCGCAAGCCGGGCGACCCGTCGCTGGCGATCGCCCAGGCGCAGGTTCACATGCAGATCGCCGATTTCCAGCGCGCCTCTGCCCTGCTCGACGGCACGCTTGCCGGTCCGACGACCGTGGCCGACCGGCGTGCGGCCCTGTTCGTGCGCGGCCATGCCAACTTCGATCTCGGCCGGTATGTCGAGGCTGCCGACGATTTCGAGGCCTCGCTGGAGGGCCGCACGACCGTTAAGGCGCGGTTGTCGCCGCTGCTGTGGCGCTACGCGGCCCAGGTCCGCGCAAAGCGCGACGCGCGCGCAGGCCTCGCCAAGGAACTCGGCAAGGAGGACCTCTCCGAATGGCCGGCCCCGATCGCCAAGTTCCTGCTGGGCAAGCTGCCGGCGGGTGAGCTCGAAGTCGCCGCCGAAACCGACGATGCCGCCAAGCGCAGCAACGGCAAGTGCCCGTCGGCCTTCTTCATGGGCATCGACGCGATCCGCCGCGGCGACAAGCAGCGCGCGCGAGAACAGCTTCAGCTCGCCCAGGCGCGCTGTCCGACCGTGTCAGAGTTCAACTGGGCGGCAGCCAGTGAGCTGAAGCGGCTTTAGTCGACGAGAGACAGGGGCGACACGAAGCGGGCAATCTCCGACAGCACATAGGCCGGCTGCTGCAGATGAGGGACGTGGCCGCAGTCCGGCACCAGGCGGGTCTCGCAATAGCCGCCGACCTTGCCGGCGATGATGCCGAGCTGCAGTTCGCTGCCATATTCGTCGTCCTCGCCCTGGATTGCCTGCACCGGGACGACGATGCCGGGCAGCCGGCCACTGGCGTCCATCGGCTCGAAGCCCGGCGCCAACCATGCCTCGGACCACAGGCGAAAGCAGGCGTCGACATTGCCGCCATGATACCGGGCGAGCCGCTCGCGCAGGCCGCCAGTGGCAAAAGCCTCGCGGGCGCTTCGGATGCTGTCGACGCAAACCGGCTCGTTGATGGCGTGCGCGGCAAGCGTCACCACGGCGCGCAACGGCTCGGGATCGGACGCTGCGTAGTTGAGCGCAATCGTCCCGCCGTCGCTGTGGCCGATCAGGACGCAATCCTCGACGCCCAATGCCTGGAGCAGGCGCGGCAGCACGTCGTCGGCCTCGATCTCCATGTAGCGGACGCCGGGATCCGACGGCCATGGGCTCGATCCGCCATAGCCCGTGCGGTCGTAGACGATGCCCGTGCAGCGCGTGGCATTGCACAGCGACTGAGGGAAATCGCGCCACATCTCGATGCAGCCCAGCCCCTCGTGCAGGAAGACGAGTGTCGTGCGTTCGAGCCCGTCGTCTTGTTCGGGAATCAGCTGCCGCACGCGCAATTGGCGGTCACCGAGATCGATCAGTCTGTCGGAGGTCGTCACACACGAGGTGTAGCCGGGACGTGCCGGCATGAGAAGGCGTCGAATCCGGAGGGGCGAACGATCGTCCGGCATGTTAAAGGCCCCGCCGTCTGTCGTGCGCATATGGATGGGAGCCGAACGCCGATGAGGGTACTTCTCGTCGAGGACAACACGGAGCTCGTCTCGCTGCTGAAGAAGGGGCTCTCCCAGGGCGGCATCGAAGCCGATGCCGTGGGCACCGCCGGCGACGCCAGCCATGCGCTCGCTACGATGCAGTACTCCGCGGTCGTGCTCGACCTTGGTCTGCCCGACGAAGATGGCATAACCCTGTTGCGCGATCTGCGTCGCCGCGGCGAGTCAACGCCGGTGCTTGTGCTGACGGCGCGCGACGGCGTCAGCGATCGCGTCACCGGCCTGCGTGCCGGCGCCGACGACTACCTTGCCAAGCCGTTTGCCATGGAAGAGCTGATCGCCCGCATCCAGGCGCTGCTGCGCCGTCCGGGCAGCCTGCTCGGCCGTCGTCTCACCTCCGGCAACGTGGCGCTCGATACCGAAGGCCGGCAGATCTTCGTGGCGGGCGCGGTGCATGCCTTCCCGGCGCGCGAGACTGCAGTGCTGGAAATCCTTCTCAGGCGCAGCGGCAACGTCGCGCCCAAGCGGCTGTTCGAGGATCACCTGTTCGGCCTGTCGGGCGATGTCGGATCGAACGCGGTCGAGGTCTACGTCCATCGCCTGCGCAAGATGCTGGCCGATACCGGCGCCACGGTGAAGATCCATACCGTGCGCGGCGTCGGCTACCTGCTGACCGAGGACAAGGTCGGGTGATACGCTTCCGCTCGATCATCTCGAGGGTCGTGGCGCTGCAAGTGGTTGCGATCGGCGCCACCTCCATCCTGCTGCCGTTGGCGCTCTACTGGCTGCTCGAGCAGGCGGCCAACAGCCTCCACCGTGAAACGTTGCGCAGCCAGGCCGTCACCATCGGCAGTTTCCTGCGGCCGCAGGCCGATGGCGGCGTCGTCCTCGACATTCCCGACGATGTCCGGCCGCTCTACGCCGAGGCCCATGGACTCTATTCCTACGCGGTCCTCGATGCGTCGGGGCGTGTTCTCTTCTCTTCCCGTGCCGACGGTGCCGCCCTGTTTCCGTCCGGGACGTCGGCCGAGGGCGATCCGAGCGCGCGCCGGCGGGAAACGGGATCGGGCCTGTTCGGACTGACGGTGGTCCGCACGGTCGGCGAGCGTCTCTACTGGGTCCAGATCGGACAGGATCTCGCGCACCGCGACGTCATCATCGACGATATCGTCGCCGAATTCTTCTCGCGCGTCGCCTGGATCACCTTTCCCATCCTGCTGGTGCTGCTGCTGATCAGCATCCTGATCTTTCGCCGCGTGCTCGAGCCGGTGCGCGAGGCATCGACGACGGTGGCGGCGATCGGCCCGGCGCGCACCGATGTCCGCCTGCCCGAGCAATCGATGCCGACCGAGATCATGCCGCTGGTTCGCGCCGTCAACCAGGCGCTCGAACGCCTCGAGTCGGGTTTCCGGGCGCAACGCGAGTTCACCGCCGACGTTGCGCACGAGCTGCGGACGCCACTTGCCATCATGCGTGTCCGTGTCGACTCGCTGGGCGCCGGACCGGTCCAGGATGCGCTTCGCACCGACATCGTCGGCATGGCTCGCACGGTCGGCCAAGTCCTCGATATCGCCGAACTCGAGAGCTTCGTCGTCGGCGACGATGCGAAAGCCGACCTTCATGCCGTCTGCTCCGACGCCGTGGGTTTCATGGCCCCGCTTGCCGTCGACATGTCCAAGACGATCGCGCTCACCGGCGCGGACAGCGCAGTCTGGGTGCACGGTCATGCCGATGCCTTGTTCCGCGCCGTGCGCAACCTGGTCGAGAATGCCATCCGCCACACGCCGCGCGGGACCTCGATAGAGGTCGACGTTTCCGCCGATGGCACCGTTTGCGTTCTGGACGATGGCCCCGGTGTGCCGGAAACCGATCGGCAGTCGATCTTCAGGCGCTTCTGGCGGCGCGACCGTGCGCGCCCCGACAGCCGCGGTCTGGGCCTGGCGATCGTCGCCCGCGTTGCCACGGCGCATGGCGGCAGCATCAGCGTCGAGAACCGGCCTGATGGCGGCGCCATCTTCACCCTCAGGTTAAGGCCCGCCTGACACCGTTGCTTTCGGCGAATGGCTGGCTTGACCGGTTCGAAGCAGCTATGGCTATCTGCCTGATGAAATCGCCGCAGAAGCGAATCAGCGAAAAGTGGGCACAGGGAACACGAGGCAGGGGATGACCACCGGAACGGCCGACAGTGGCACCGGGGCTCGGGACACGTTTCCGAAGCTCCTCGCGGAGCGTGCCCGTACCGGCGCCGATCAGCCGGCCTATCGGGAAAAAGAGCTCGGCATCTGGCAGACCTATGGCTGGGGCCATGTCGCTGCGCAGGTCCGGCTGCTGGCCGCCGGCCTGGCCGATCTCGGCTTCCGCCGCGGCGACCGGCTGATCGTGGTCGGCGACAACCGGCCCCGCCTCTACTGGTCGATGTGCGCGGCGCAGTCGCTGGGTGGCGTGCCGGTGCCGGTCTACCAGGACTCGGTGGCGGATGAGCTGGCCTACGTCGTGGAGCACGGCGGCGCGCGCTTTGCCCTGGCCGAGAACCAGGAGCAGGTCGACAAGCTGCTGGCGATCCAGAAGAAGGTGCCGTCGCTCGAGATCATCATCTACGACGATCCGCGCGGCATGCGGCACTACGACCAGCTGCAGTCCTATGCCGAGGTGCAGGAACGGGGTGCCAGGCTGCTGGCGGCGGCGCCCGACACGGTCTCGGCCGAGGTCGCCAAGGGCCACGGCTCGGACGATGCCATCATGCTCTACACTTCGGGCACGACCGGCCGGCCGAAGGGCGCGATCCTGAGCTACGACAATCTCATCTGGGCGGCCCGCGCCGGCGCGTCGTTCGACGGCCTCAGGGCCGGTGACGAACTCCTGTCCTACCTGCCGATGGCCTGGGTCGGCGACCACATCTTCTCCTATGCCCAGGGCTACGTCGTGGGCCTGGTGGTCAATTGCCCCGAATCGGCGGCCACGGTGATGACCGACCTGCGCGAGATCGGACCGACCTATTACTTTGCGCCGCCGCGCGTGCTGGAAAACCTGATCACCCAGGTCACCATCCGCATGGAGGACGCGGGGTTCCTCAAGCGCCGGATGTTCCAGTTCTTCATGACGCTGGCCCGCCGCGTGGGACCGGCGCTGCTCGACGGCCGGCCGGTGTCGCCGGTCGACCGGCTGCTCTACGCGCTCGGCAATCTTGTGATCTACGGACCGCTCAAG